>DATFFX010000240.1:0-2417 GCA_035249825.1 Gemmatimonadales bacterium
GGACAATAAATAGGCCATCCTTTACTCTCATAGGGCGGAGATCTGCAGGATGCTGGATAAGGACTTCCGAGAATTTCACGCACTTCGGTGAATAAGAGCTAACAGGATGCCGGACCTCACCTGTCCCGACCTTCGGGTTAGCCCCTGAAGGCTGCGGTCCTAAATCCCTCGGGTCTGCACGGACTTTTTGTTAGATTGACCAAAACAGGAAGATGAGCAAAGACTATGAGCGGCTGCCGGAGAGCGCAGAAGCCTTCATCTACGTGGCGATGCGTCGCTTGATGGCGAGGAGATTGACCCGCTCGTGAGGCTTTTCGGGCGGTTTCTCTACATCTTGGACTAGACTGGGTGTGCTAGGCGTCTTCTTTCAACGTACGCGCCAGGTACCCTTCGACGTCGGGGTCGGATGGGTTGGCCAGCATGCTTTCCTCCCGATCTCGGCTGGCACTTAGTATCCCAGTGCCAGCACGACCGCCATGATCGAGAGTCCCATACCACTGAGGAGATCGGAGCGGATGGGTATGAAACGGGCGGCGACTCCCCCGAGTTGCAGGCCAACGAATGTCATTAGGGCCGTGATAGTGCCAAAGACCGCTGCCGTGAACACGGGGGGAAAGCCAAGCATCCCCAAGCCGGTGCCCGCGAGCAGATTGTCCAGGCTTAGAGATAGCGGAATACCGAAGAGCGCCATACGCTCATCCAGATCTTCCGGTGCTTCGGCCTGCAGACTCCGAACGACGAGGTATAGGCCATACACCAGCAGCACGATCGGTCCCACGATGTCCGCCGCCGGACCGATCTCCTGCCCGAAGTAGCGCCCGATCAGCAGACCTACCAGGGGCGAGAGGCCATCCCAAAACCCGAACACCACCGCGATCCGGAGTGCACGGCGCCAGCTGAGCTTAAAAGCCCCGAGCGCAATCGCCAACCGGAAATTATCCAGGCTGAGGACAAAACCGAGGATGAGAAGCGATATCACGGCATCCATAATCTATACTCGGCGACTCGTATAGGCACGGGGGACGAGTTCTGCTTTGCCCAGCTCTGCGCCCTCGTTAGCAGCCTGTACCGCCTCGGCCACGACCCGATGGTCGGGTGAGAGGTGGCAGACCGGATCGGTGCGCGCGGCATCGCCGGTGAGCTGAAACGCCTGGCAGCGGCAACCGCCGAAATCGACCTCGCGGCGATCACAACTCCGGCAAGGATCCGGCATCCACTCCGTTCCCCGGAAGCGTTGGAAGAGGGGCGACTCATCCCAGATCCATGCCAGCGAGTGCTCGCGCACGGTGGCTCGGGGAAGATCGAGGGTGTGCGCCGCGGGGCAGGGTAAAGCATTCCCGTTAGGTGTCACCGTTAGCTGCCGCTGGCCCCAGCCGCCCATACAAGGTTTGGGGTACTGGCTGTAGTAATCAGGGATGACGTAGATGATCTGCATCTTCCCCTCCAGGCGCTGGCGTGCGGCGCGTACCACCGCCTCGGCCTGGTCGAGCTGAGCTCTGCTAGGGAGTAGGGCTTGGCGGTTGCGCCAGGCCCAGCCGTAGTACTGGGTATTGGCCAGCTCGATCCGGTCAGCTCCTAACTCCTCGGCTAGATCGAGAATGCGGCCGATCCTATCGATGTTGTGGCGGTGGAGGACCACATTCAAAGTGAGCGGCCAGCCCAGCTCCTTGACCAGACGAGCTGCCGCGATCTTGCGTCCATAGGAAGGAGTGCCGGCTATGCGGTCAGAGAGGGCTGGCTCGTCGGCCTGGATGCTGATCTGTACGTGGTCGAGGCCGGCGGCCTTTAGCTGCTGTGCCCGCCGGGGCGAGAGGCCCAGGGCGCTAGTGATGAGGTTGGTGTACAGACCCAAATCTCGGGCGCTGGCCACGAGCTCTACGAGGTCGCGGCGCTGGAGCGGCTCACCGCCTGAGAGGTGAAGCTGCAGGACGCCGAGGGCCCGCGCCTCAGTCAGCACCCGTTGCCACTCTGCCGTAGTCAGCTCCTCGCGGTAGTCCGTGAGGTTGAGTGGGTTGGAGCAGTACGGGCAGTGGAGCGGGCAGGCGTAGGTGAGCTCGGCCAGCATGCCGAACGGCCTATTCATCGCCGAGCTCCACCAACCGCTTGGCAACGAGTCGAGAAAGGAAATCCCGCACCTCGTCGCCGGCCACGCGGTTATACTGTCCGCGCAGCTCCTCCACGATCTCGACGACCGTCCGCTCCCCATCGCACAGGCCCAAGATGGTTGCGCCTGTTTGATTCAGGAGCAGCACTCCCTCCGGCGCCAGCAGCACTTGCCGTTTCCGCACGGGGTCCCATTCCATTCGGACCTGTCGCGCCAGATGAGGTCGATTCGTAGATAGTACCGCAATACTCATGTCACCTCCCATGCCATTGTGCGCCCTACGTCCGCCAGGAGTGGCGCACGCTCGATAACT
>DATFFX010000241.1:0-9399 GCA_035249825.1 Gemmatimonadales bacterium
CCCCGCCGCGCTGGGGATGCCAAAACGCCAGAGCACTGATTTGTCCACCGCGCGCCGAAGACGGGCACACCGCAGCGCCGTTCCGGCCGCATGCGGAACGGCAACCGCCGCAACCGCGAGCTGAGCGCCAAGTTGAACTGCCAGCAGAGGGGTGAGGAGGCTGCCGATGCCGAAGCCGGTGATCGCCGCCGTGCCGCCGGCGAGAAAGGCGATTACGAGGACGGCCAGGACGAAGAGCATCCGGGGTCACGTTCTCAGGGGGTGTTGGGAAAGTTGTTCGCGACGCCACCTGCCCGCACGGTGCGAGCCACGCGCTCAGCGAATATCCGCGACCCGGCCCGGATCATCGCCTGGGTTTCTCCCTTGAGCTCGGTAGAATCGTCGAGAATGATCTCGCCCGTGGGGGCATGTATCAGTTGACCGGTAAACAGCCAGATGAGGTTGCTGGTCTTGCTCACCTTGGCAATCACTACCCACGGGGCCTCCAGCGAATCCGCCACAAAGCGGGCGCATGCCACGATGACGTTGCAAGGCTGATTGCCCGCCTTTGCCCGGGCTTTCGATGAGGTTGCAGCGGCAGCAACCCGATCTCCGCTCAGGAGCTGAGTACCTAACAACTCCTGAAGCTTGCCGGTCAACACCGCCGTGGACAACGCCGCCTGGGACGAATCCGAAGTCTCCTGCACGTTGGCCTGCGCATTGTAGAGGGCGACAGGGAAGACAACCACGGCGGCGCCGGGGGCCGCTCGACGAGCGGAGGAGGCGGTTTGGGCCAGCGCATCCTGAGAAATCACAGCGGTGGCCAGCAGGGCCAGCGAACCCGCAGTGCGCAGAGTGAAGATGAAGTTTGTCATGCCGAAGTATACCGGATGTCGCGGAGATTTTTTCGACCCGCGTAGGGCTTGCGTTATCGGCCAGTTGGCCATTAGATTGAGCCATATGGCCAAGAGTGCCCTGGTAACGCCACTTTCCCTGGGAGCCGGATCCCCGGACCTGGGAGAGATTCAATCCCGGATTCGGTCCGGACGCACTGAGGGCCATTTCTATGTGGCCCTTCTCGGGCTGCGCACGTATGAGCCGCTTCCCTTGGACCGCCAGGTCCGGAAGGGACTGGCGTATTCCACCTTCGCCCGCTTTCAGCGCAACACCGGGCTCCCGGCCGGGAACATCGCCGAGTTGATCCAGATTCCTACCCGTACCCTGAGCCGGCGCAGGAGTGAAGGCAAGTTTGCGCCAGAGGAGTCAGATCGCCTGGTCCGGGCCGCACGCGTCTTCGGCCGGGCCATGGAGTTGTTCGACGGTGATGGAGATGCTGCCCGCGTGTGGCTGACGGCGCGGCAGCCGGCACTCGGAGGCAGGGCACCCCTCGAGCTTGCCAGAACCGACGTCGGCGCGGGAGAAGTCGAGAGTCTCATCGGGCGCCTCGAGCACGGCATTCCTTCCTGAGCAGCCATTGGTCACTGCCTGGAGGCTGGTAAAGTCTCGCCACGCCGGCACTGCATTCGACGGTGAAGGGGCTCGGCTCCATGGCGGGCGCTGGAACAGTCCCGGAACCCGCGTTGCCTACGCATCGGACAGCATCGCCCTCGCCGTTCTGGAGGTGCTGGCCCATCTCCAGGTCACCAATGTCCTCCAATCATATTCCGTGGCCGTCATCCGCTTTCCCGAAGAGCGGATCGAGACTCTGGATGTGGCGTCCCTTTCCCCCAGCTGGCGCCGGTTTCCCTCTCCTCCGGAGAATCAGGCCATCGGAGACCGATGGGTTACCGAGGCCAGGTCGTTGGCTCTCCGGGTGCCCAGCGCCATCATCCCCTCGGCAGCAAACTACCTGATCAACCCGGCACATCCTGCATTCGGGAAGGTGGTCATCGAGCGGCCGGAGCGATTCAATCTTGATCCGAGGCTGTTTGAAAAGGCGGGAAGGCGGTAGGGCGGTAAGCTGCCCTGAGTGTAGCCACAGACAAGGTCCTCGTCATACTCGAACTGAGCTGCTTGTCGACTCCGCCTTACCGCCTTGCTGCCCCCTCGCTGCGCTCGGGATGGGGAATTATTTACCTTCCCGTCCTTCCCGTCCTTCCCGTCCTTCCCGTCCTTCCCGTCCTTCCCGTCCTTCCCGTCCTTCCCGTCCTTCCCGAGCCAGCAGCCAGCCGCCGATGATGGCTATCAGGTAGAGTACCACGCCTAGGAGGTGTACGGCGTCCGCCAACGCCTGGTCGCGACTGAGCCAATCCCAGTTAGCCAGTAGAATTGCCCAATCGTGCTCTCCCCCGCCGACGAGCGGCAGCTGCTGCGCCCGGGCATCGCGAACGTACACCGAGATGTTCCAACAGTTTTGGCCCATCCACCAAAGCGGCACCGTGGCCCCGTGGCGGTCGCCTGTACGCCACAACGCAACGACGAATGCAGCCGGCACGATGAGCTGGAACAGCGTCCCGCCCAGCAGCATGAGCGTCTCACCGGCAAAGCCGAAGAGCAGATGCCCGGTTTCGTGGATTGCCAGATCCAGGCTATCGATCCAGCGGTAGTTGCCGGGGCTCCGGAGACACGCGAAACCGTAGACCGCCAGGACAAGCGTAAGGAAGTAACGCCAGCCGCGCTCGCCGCCTAATCCCTGGATCAATCCACGAACTCGTATTCAGCCCCGACGATTCCGCCCGCCCAGACCTGCTGCCATTGGCCGTCCTTGTACCAGCCAACCTCGCCCCCGGAGGGAACGAGCATGTTCGCCTTCTGCCGGTAGTCGTGGAAGAAGCCCTCCCAGGGAGTCTGACGATAACCACGGGCGACTTTCTCCCAGCGGCCGGGCGTGTACACGCTGGTCACCTCGAGAGCGTCATTGAAGCGAAACTCGAGCGACACGGTTGTGCCCGCATCGCTCAGGGTCGCCAAAGCCCTGGTGTCGTCTATGGGACTCCATTGCAGGGCAGTGCTCGGCAAGAGCGCCGTGGGGTACCAAACGGCCTCTGCGAGGTAGCGGTGGAGCGCGCCGGAGTTCAACTCAGGCCGTCCGCTTTCCCCCGCCATCGGAATCACCGAGAGCAGTCTGACCCGGCTCGATGCCCGCCCATTGGCATAAGCATCGCGCACGTGCACGTGCACGAGTGGCATGATGCTGACGCGAGCGTCCCACTCGAAGCTGACCGACACCGGGTCCGTCACCTGCTCGGCACGAAAGCGCAGCCACTGACTGCTTTGCGCACTGATGCGGAGCCGGCCGGTCTGCTTCATCCGCAGGCGGCGGATGAGCGGCTGACCGCCCCGGAGCACATGCTTCAGGTATCGTGCTACCGGCGCGGGCAGCATAGAAGGATCTGGCACTTCACTCACTGGGTGGAGACCGTCGGGTGAACCAGTACAGTGTGGCCAGGGAAGCGGTGACCGCGAGAGTGATGGCCTCCCGCGAGTTCATCCGTGTGGCAAGTATGAGGGAAACAAGCACGCCAATGACAGCGAGGGCATTCCCCATCGGCGCGCGAAAGAGTGGCGGCGAGACCTTGCCTGGATTCAGACGGTCCACCCGTCGAAGCATGGGCAACGCCGCGCAGACCAGTCCATAGGTAAAGAGCCTCGACACCGCGGCCAGGCTCAGGTTCTGTAGCAGGCTCGCCTGGTTTGCCAACGTCCACGAGAGACCGGCGAAGAAGAGGATGGAAATCCAGGGCGTGCGGAAGACCGGGTGCACCTTGCTGAAGAAGGCGGGAAAGTCGCCTCGCTCGGCCATGGCCATGCTGAGGCGTGGCACAGCCAGCAGATTGCTCGCGAGCCAGCCATAGACCGAGATGAGCGCCGCAACGCTGATGATTATCGCGCCGCCAACCCCCAGCATCGCTCTGGCCGAGTCTGCCAGCGGCCGCTCTGTCGCGCCGGGCTCCACCAAGGTCACCAGGATGGTGAGCTGGGCCAGCTGATACACCAGCGTGACCAGTCCCAGCCCCAGCAGGAGAGCGAACGGTGCGTCCCGTCGCGGATTTCTGGCCTCGCCGAGGGGAATTACGGCAGACTCGAATCCTCCGTAGGCAAACATCAGAAGCAGCAGCACCTCGAGCCAACCACCGAGCGAAGGGTCGGCTGCCAGAGGTGCAGGCGCCGCATTTACACTCGCCATCCAGATGAGACCCAGAACGCCGAAGACCAGGAGCGGGGTGAGCTTCACCAACGCAAAGCCGTTGCTGACCCAGGCACCAGAGACCACGCTGCGAATGTTGATGGCGGTCAGGATGCCGAGAAAGATGGTGGTGGCGGCGACACCGCCCAGTCGAGTACCTGCCCAGGGCCAGAGTCCAGCCAGATACGCTGCGAAGAGGTTGGCCTGCACCGCACCGGTGATGGCGCGAACGAAATAGCTGAGCCACCCCACCTGGAGGCCCACGAAACCGCCGAACGCGACTCGAGTGAAGAGGTAGGCGCCACCGGCACCCGAGAATCGCGATGCCACTTCGGCGAAGCACAGGATCATCGCGGCGATGCACGCCGCCGCGATAGCCCAGGCGACAAGGCTCATCCAGCCGAGCCGATCGGCCAGAGTGCCGGGCAGGATGAAGACGCTCGACCCGATGATGCCGTTCAGGACGAGGGCGGCAAGACTCCAGCGGCCGAGGGACCGGACCAGTTCGGGATGGGCCGTCACGAATGACGGTTCTGCTTCCGCGGTGTGAATCGTTGGCTGAAGTTCTGCTCCTCAGGCGCCCAGCGCTGGCCATCGATCCATCCGAAGCACAATGCCTCATCCAGAGTGGACTGGCTCAACGCCGCACGTACGCTCGTGCCGCCACTAGCTCAGGCCGTTGTCCATCGGCCTTACTCATGAGCTCCAGGAACTCGAGATAACCGGCCTTCGCCCCGGCGGTGTCACCTGCCAGCTCCGCCGCCCGCGCCACGCCGAACAGGCTCCTCGCCCTTCTCGGCTCTCGCAGGAGTGTAGCCTCGTACGCCTTGCGAGCCTCGCCATACTGCCCCGCGGCAAGGAGCATGTCTCCCAGCAGCTCGCGCGCCGGCAGCAGCTCGGCTGGGGTGACCGGGTGCTTGTCGGTGACCTCCTCGCTGTCGGCGGCGGCGCGTGCCAGGGATAAGGCGGTGCTAGTATCACCCGCCGCAAAGCTGACCCATGCGGCTGCGGCATCTCGCTTGATGCTGGCCACTCGGGCCCAATAACCTTCGCCCTGAGCCGCCAGCTGAGCGGCTGTGCTGTCGAGTGCCGCAACTTCCGCGGTCGCTGCCGGAGCCCGGCCACTGCGGGCAGATCCAAGTGCACGGGTAAAACGGCTCAGCATTGCGGTCACTGTCCCACTCGGCATGGCGACGGGAAAGGCCGCCGCGGTGCTCCAATCCCCGCGCTCGAGCGGAAACCGCGACGCCATAGCTGTTCGGTTGTAGTCGCCTACCAAAACGTTCTGGGGAGGAATCCGGATGTTCTTCGAGGTCACGATTGTGGCTCGCGCGGCCGAGTCCTGACCTCGCTGGAGATACCCGTACACCGCGTAATCGAGGGCGTGAAGCTCATGGCCGCTGGCTCCCTTCAGTCCGGCAGCGCGCGCGTGTGCGATGCCGGCACGATACGATTGCCAGTTGGACGCCACCGTCTCATCCCAGAGGCCGAGCCGCACGAAGATATGCGACGGCATGTGCTGCGCATGCGGAGCAGCGGGCGCAATCCGGGCGTAGCGCCGGGCCGCGTCGAGGCCCAGCTCGGCCATGCGGGGTGAGTCAGTGGTGTGGATGACGTAATGGGCCAGCCCGGGGTGGTCGGGATACCGGGCGAACAGCGGATCGAGGATCGCGGCTGCCTGCTTCTGGCGAGCGAAGGTAGTATCGGTGCGTGGCGCGGTGGCTACCAGGGCCAGCGCGTGATAGATGGCGATTTCCGTATCGTCCGGGAAGTCCTGGTAGAGACGCGCCATGGTGTCCGCATAACTCTGGAGGCGGACTGCGTTGGACGCACGAGCCGCATTGTGGTAGAGCGCCATGGCTGCCGCGATGAACCCTCGCTCCCGGGGAGTGCGCGGCGTATGCGACGCGGCCTTCCTCGCGGCTGCGGCGCCTCGATCGAGTGCCGGTCCTGAGGGGCCGCCGGCGAATGGGTTGCCCCACGCAATGAGTGCCTGGCCCCAGTAAGCCATCGCACAATCCGGGTCGGCCTCGAGTACCGCGTTGAAGGCACGGTTGCCTTCCTCCCACCAGAAGGAGTGGAGTACCGCCATGGCGTGCTCGAAGCGGCGCTGCGCCCCGGGAGTGCAGGACACGGGAAAGGTGACTCGGCCCAGTTTGCCAGGGCTGTGCTCGTGGCCGTCGGACTCCTGTCCGATGGCTCTCGGCGCCACCAGAATCGATGTCACAGCAACGACCAGAATTGTGAATCTCATCGCCACTCCAGCTCGAGAACGGTTCACGAAATCACCAGAGAATGGAATTGCACAGCATGTAACAATTCACCCGGTTTTCCAGCTATGCCAGAGCCTGCAGGGAGGTCGAGTCTCTGGTCTTTCTCCGCTCTCCCCAGCGACTTCCGCGCTCTTTTTTTCATGCCAGGGTGTTCCCCATGTCGTTTTCCTGGTCACGACAACTTCGGAACACTTGAGCGAGTTCATATGGCGGGCAATACTGACGAGGTCTTCTGCAAGGGGCGCCATGTTTTCACCGACTCGTACCGGCCGGGCGCTGGATCTTTGTATATGCCTGTTGCTGCTGCTGAGCGCCGCCTGTCGAGCGGGAGCTCCGGCTGCGCCGCTTGCCGCGCCGGCTCCGGCAGCGGCGCCGTTGGAATCGGTTTCGGTGCCCCAACAGCCGTCAAAACCCAAGGCTAAGCCTAAACCCGCGCCTCGGCCACGCGTCAGCGCTCCTGCTGCCCCGACCCGCAAGTCCCCGGTTGCACCCAAACGGGTCCGCATGGACAGCACTGCCATGGAGCGAGCAGTCACCACTGAGCATGCCCACTGGCCCCTGGCAGTAGCGCTGGCCCGGCGGAGCGGCAATCCGGACGTGGCGGAGCAGGCCGCCGCCGCCCTGGTGCGCGAGGCGAACCGGCTGAGACTGAGCCCGAGCCTGCTGGGTGCGGTGATGCTCATCGAGAACACGCCGCTCGAGCCTACGGCCATCAGCAGCCAGGGTGCCATTGGAT
Organism: Gemmatimonadales bacterium; assembly: GCA_035249825.1. Lineage (GTDB taxonomy): Bacteria > Gemmatimonadota > Gemmatimonadetes > Gemmatimonadales > GWC2-71-9 > CAVVWJ01. The sequence continues at coordinate 7,115 of DATFFX010000241.1, forward strand.
TGATGCAGGTGATGCCCGTGCACCGGGGAAGTTACGGGTGCTTGCCTGACCTGGTGAATGTCGAGACCAACATCTGTCACGGTGCCAGCATTCTCAAGCACATGGTGCGCCGGACGAAGTCGTTGCCCCTGGCGTTGAAGCGGTACAACGGTTGTGTTCGGGGAAGGAATACTCCGCGTTGCTACCGCTATCCGGCTCGCGTTCTTCGCACCGCCTCACGATTGAGACGCGACATTCTGTTGATCGCGGCCGACTCGAGCGTTGGCTACGAGGAGGCACTCGCCTCCACGCCACGCAAGCGGCGCGGCTCAGGACGCCCGCAACTCGTCATGGCGGAAGACTCGGTTGGAACCGAGAGTCCGAGCCCGATCTCGTGCGCTTCCTTCTTCGGCTGCCTGCGGCACCGCTGGACTCTCAAGTATTAGATGAGAGGGACGTATGTAACGGCTTTTAACTACGCTATTTAGTCTAACCAATCGTCCAAGCCTTATGACAGGTGTGCCCAGCAGTTCGCTACTTGGTCAGAATCACCCTGATCGTCGTGTCATCGAAGGTCCCCTCGGTGCTCAGACTCTCGGGCCCTACAGCAAACGGCACGTCACGAATGAAGGTGTCACCCGGCTGGTCGAAGGTGACTGTGCTTCCCTGGAGCGACCACGTGCCGGTCAGGTCCACATCAATGTCCGCCCCGTTCTCACCCACGCCGGCTGGTCGTGTTTTAGGATGTGATCGGTTCACGCATAGACCTTCCGGCGGATCCCGGTCCAGATATCCATCGAGGTGGTTCCCGGCTGCTTTCCCTCTACATCTTCATCCGCGCGGTAGACGTAGACGTAAACCATCTGGATAGAACTGGCGAACGACTCGCCATCTTCCGCTTCGGTGATGAGCGGAAGGTATGTGCCCGTATTGACGTACATTCGCACGGTCCCATCCTGATTGCCGTGGAAGTAATCGTGCCTGGCACGGTGGGTATGCCCGTAGATGACCCGCTGAATCCGGTTTTCTGGACGCGGCTCCCGAAAGACCTCCTCCGAGCGGGCCCCCTCCAGCAGTGTCTCCTCTTCCCTGAACAGGAAGGGAAGGGTTCGCTCCAGCCGCTTCAAACCGCCTACTCGACCTCGAAACACTCCGAAATTGGAGCCCAGGATCAGCTGTTTCGCTTGCTGGAGGCGGTCGATCAAGTCGGCCGAAACCAGGAGGTCATTGCGCATGCGGTCCCAGTGCTGGGCCAGGCTGCAGCCGAGCAAGCTGTCCAGGGCGAGTCGAAGCGCCTGGTACAATCGCTGCTGGTCCTCCGGCTTCTCGTGGGCGCCGATCCAGTCCAACCATTCGAATACGTGCAGCATGGGTCGCAGGTTGTTCACGTCCTTCAGCTGCTCAATAATCGTGGGTGGAGTGCCGAGCCGCGCCGCGTGGTAGATCAATCCTCCCATAAGCTCGGCGGTCACCGCCTCGCCTATCGCCTGCACGCGGTACGCCTCAGGTGAAAAGCGGCCGACGTTCTCTTGGGGCAAGAGCACTTTGTTTCGAAATTCCCACCCGTGGGTGTTGACGTCCCATTCGTGGCCGTGGCGCGCCACGACGCCATACTCATCCGACTCGATGCCGGATTCGAAGCTGACAATCTGCGGGATCCTCTTCCGGATCTCGGTCTGAAGGCGGGGAAAGTTCCACAGCACCCGATCATGGTTGCCGACGATGTACCGTACGGTGAAACCAGGTGTTTCCCGCTCCAGCTCAGCCAGGGTGGCGATGAGCTGCTGCGCCGTTGGAGAGCGAAGAATGTCCTCCAGGATAGCCAGGAATTGTTGCTCGATGGCGGCCGCGTCCCGGTTCATCCCGGTGGCCGGATCGAGCTGGCCGCCCCATGGCCGCTGTTCCGGCGCGATTCCGTGGCGGAACCAGTAGTCAGTGCGGCCGAAATCGATTGTGTCGCCGAGGAGAACAACCTGAGTCTCCCTGGCTCCGCGCTTCCGGGCAGTGGTAACCACTTCGGACCCAAATAGCTTGAACGCCTCGGGATTGACGTTCCTGGCGGCGCGCTCATCGGTGAGATGGAGATCGCTGATCAAGACGAGCATGGAACTAGTATGTCGAGGTCCCGTCCCGGAAAGTAGACTCGCGTGCCCGGAGGTATCTTGAGGATATGTGGCCAGTCCGCGGAGGCGCCGTTTCGGCCAGTCTATTCGCCTGTGGGTACACACTGCTGTCGCTCGGTGTTACGCAGCCTGCCGCATGCCAGCGCCAACCTGAACCCGATCGGTGGCAGCAGGCTCGGACAC
>DATFFX010000242.1:0-3130 GCA_035249825.1 Gemmatimonadales bacterium
CCGAAGCCGGACTGGACCAGGAATCCGTCTCCTGGGTCGGCGATCTGGCCGCGGACTCGCCTGCCCGGGACGCGGCTGCCGCCCGGCTGCATGCTCTGCTCCTGCGCGTGACCCGGGCCGAATGCGCCCGCCGGAAAGCAATGATTCCGGATCGCGGCCATGAAGAGCTGGACGACCTCTGCGTTCAGGCCGCGAACGACGCGTTACTCGGGATCCTGCGCAAGCTCCCGGAATACCGGGGCGAGGCGCGATTTACCACGTGGGCGTGCAAGTTCGCGATCTTCGAGATCTCGACCCGACTTCGCCGCCACGCGTGGCGCCAGCGCCAGCTCACCACCGACGAGAGCATCTGGGAAACCCTGCCCGACTCGGCGCCTCCGGCCCTCGCAGTGCTCCAAGGAAGCGAAACGCTGGCACGCCTCCACCACGCAGTACGAGAGGAACTTACCGAGCGCCAGCGCCAAGTCTTCAAGGCCGCCGTGCTCGAGGAGGTCCCGATCGATGTGCTCGCGGAGCGAATGAACAGCACCCGGGGCGCGGTCTACAAGGTCCTGCACGATGCCAGGACCAAGCTTCGACGCGCCATGGAGCGTCGTGAACGGCAGGAGGAGCGCCCATGAAGCACGATTGGCTTGAGCCTCTGCTCGGCCGGCCGGGCCGCGACCCCGGCTGCGACACCGGGTTCGCGCAGCTCGACCGCTACTGCGATGCCGTACGGCGCGGCGAGGATGTGGAGCGCCAATTCCCCGATCTCGTCCGTCACATCCAGAACTGTCCAGCCTGCCGGGAGGATACCGAAGGTCTCCTGGCCGCGCTCGAGGGGCTGGAGGAATAGTGTCGCATCTGCTTCTACGACTCACCACGCTGCCTTTCGACCTATCGGCCTGCCTGCGCGAGGAGGGACGCCTGGCCGCGTTAGTGGGTGTGACCGCGAGGCGCGATTCGGGCCACCAATGTTACCTGGCCATGAGACCCGAAGGCGAGCCGTCTCCGGACTCTGTGGGAGCGCTACTCACCGTAGTCGCACCGTGCTCGCAGGCGGAGTCGGCGCAGGTGGAGGACAGAAAAAGCCCAGCGTTGCTCACGCCGGGCATTGCCCTCCTGGGCTCGAACCAGGACTCTCCTGATCCAGAGTCCTCCCGCCCAGGCAGGCATTTCGGACAACTTGTTGCGAATCGGCCACTTCCCGAGCATCGGTGCCCGCTTCCCTGCCCTGTTTGCCCGCTCATGGCCGGAGAAACAACGGCAAAACTGCGGCGGCCCTGGCTGACTGATCCACCCACGGCCTCCTTTCAACTATCTCTCAAGAGTCTGAGGGGTTAATTGAAGAGAGAGGTTCTATGCCCTTCAAGATCTTCTAGGAAGGAGCAGGTTCATTTCTCAGTGAACCTCAGGGGAGGGTGGCCCACTTGACCCGTGGCAATGAGAACCGGTCACGGCCCCTGCGTACTCCAGAGGTCACGCGCCCGGCCGGCCCAGAGTGGCGCGAAGAAGGCGACGACGGGCACCAACACCCAGAGTCGCCCGCGAAGCACGTTATACTCCGCCAATAGCTCCGGCCACGGCTTGTGGGAGACGTAATGGCCCTCCCCAAACTCGAAAAGCAGGGTGAGGCCCACCCAGAGCGCCCCAATCGCCAGCGCCTCCCGGGGGCTACCGGGCCCAATCCAGCGAATCGCAAGCCAGGTCACCAGGACAATCAATGCGCAGAGCATGACCGGGCTGATCGCACGGGCGATCAGGTCCCCGATCCGAGGTGCCAGGACCAACTCCCGAAGAGCTCCGTTGAGACTGGCGAGCACAAGGATGGCGAACCAGATGAGTGCTGCGCGGAGGAACATGGGACCTCGGATGGGAGCGTTTGCAGGACGGGCTCACCCATGAACCGTGACACTGAGAATGGGCTGTACCACAAGGCCTCGCCCTCACCAGAGGCTCCGGGCTGCTGGAAACCGCCCGGATCATGGGCTGACACTCCCGCTAGATCCGCCAATCATACTCGGCATCCGACATAAGTGACCCTCTGACAAGCTCACGCGTTCGATCGGAGCATGCGGAGATTGGGACGCCAATGGAGCACCTGGGCCATCCTATGACCCCTGGCCATCCAGCCCATGGTGACACTCACCATGGCCATCCTGCACATGGGACCACCATGGCCCGCACCGAGCACGGAGACCATGGCGACCATAGTGCCCACGACAAGCACGCCGGGCACAGCGTCGCGATGTTCCGCGACAAGTTCTGGATCTCGCTTGCGCTGACCGTTCCCACCTTGATCTGGGGGCACATGCTCCCCCGGGCGCTCAACTACTCGCCACCGCCTGTGCCTGGCCAACGCTGGATCGCCCCGTTGTTCGGCACGGCGGTCTTCTTGTACGGCGGCACGGTGTTCCTCCAAGGCGCGTGGCGCGAGCTGCGAGCCCGCTTGCCCGGGATGATGACCCTGATCGCCTTGGCCATCACCGTGGCCTTCGTCTTCAGCGCCGCGGTGACGCTGGGGTACCCCGGCATGCCGCTGTGGGAGGAATTGGCCACGCTGGTGACGATCATGCTCCTGGGCCACTGGATGGAGATGCGGTCCATCTCCCAGGCGCAGGGGGCACTTCAGGAACTGGCCAAGCTGCTACCGAACACCGCCCTTCGCCTCCGCGGAGCTGAGGTCGAAGAGGTGCCCATCGGTGCGCTCCAAGCGGGAGACACCATTCTGGTGCGCCCGGGCGCGAGCATCCCGGCTGATGGCGTCGCGATCGATGGGGCGAGCGAGGTGAACGAATCCATGATCACCGGTGAATCGCGGCCGGTGCAGAAATCGATCGGTGATCGCGTGATCGCCGGAACCGTAAACGGCTCGGGATCGCTCCGCGTCGAGGTCACCGGCACCGGGGAGCAGACGGCGCTCGCCGGCATCATGCGTCTGGTCGAGCAGGCCCAGACTTCGCGCTCGCGGGCGCAGGCCCTGGCGGATAGAGCGGCCTTCTGGCTCACCATCGTGGCCATCATGGCGGGGGCGGTCACGTTCGTCGCCTGGCTCACGCTTCTCGGTGATCCAGCCTTCGCGGTCGAGCGGCTGGTCACGGTGCTCGTGATCTCGTGTCCCCATGCCTTGGGCTTGGCCGTTCCCCTCGTG
>DATFFX010000243.1:0-4833 GCA_035249825.1 Gemmatimonadales bacterium
ACTCCATGCGGACTGGCCCGGCCGGGGGTCGGGCTGGTGGGGTGGGTTGTGAGAAGTGCAAGACCGAACGAGGTTGGACCGTGTATGTGGTGGCGCCGAGCGCCGGAGCCTGCAAAACGTTGTTGGTCGGGGAGTTTCCTGTCAGACTAGAAAGCTCCGTAAACTAGAAGTGACAGCCGGCGGCGTCAAGTACCTCGGGCCTCAGGCAGCTGGCACATAGCAGGGATCCCCGGCAGCGGCCGGAACCAGGCCTCATGCTCTATTGCATAAGCTCCTGGCGGGTACAATCTTTCACGCGTTCCGGCAGTCATGTGGAGAACCGAATGACACAACGGTAATCAGGTCGGGACGTCTCCCACTCAGGCCTCATGAACGACGCCGAGAGGCTCAGCCGCCTTCGTCACGATCTGTCGAATCCCCTCTCAGCGCTGCTCGCAGAGACGCAGCTCCTCCTGCTGAACGAGTCCCAGATCGATCCGGAGATCCTGACCAGTCTCAGAGAGATCGAGGCTCTCGCCATCCGCATGCGAACCATGTTGCGGGAGCTGTAGGAGCTAGGCCGAGATCGGCAGGTCACCGGGGTGGGGAAACGCATCCACAAATGCTTCCACGGCCTGGGGGTCGAGTTGCGTGCCGGCCACCCGCCGCAGCTCGGTGACCGCCGCATCGGCTGGCTTGGGGTCGCGATATGGCCGCCGCGTGGTCATGGCGTCGAAGGCGTCGGCGACCGCGACGATCCGGGCCTCGATCGGAATCTTCTCTCCCCGTAAGCCGTCGGGAAACCCGGCTCCATCGAGCCGCTCGTGATGCGAGCGTACGATGCGAAGGACATCGGGCGACTCGGTCGCCAGTGGCGCCAGCATTCGCTCGCCGAGTACGGGATGCTCGGTGATTTGTCGAAACTCGTCGGCCGTCAGGGTGCCCGGCTTATGGAGGACCGCCTCCCGGGTCCCGATCTTGCCGATGTCATGAAGCTCTCCACCCAGCCGGATGCCATCCAGGCCGGGCCCGTCGAAACCGAGCTGGGCAGCGGTGGCGACCGAATACTGGCTCACCCGCACGGAATGGCCCCGGGTGTAGGCATCCTTGGCTTCGAGCGCTCGAGCCAGCATCTGGATGCCCCGTAGAAACAGCTCCTGAATCCTCTGGGCCTGTTCCTGCACCTGGTGCTCCAGATGCTCCTGATAAAACCGGTTCTGCAGGATGAGGGCACGCTTCTCGAGCGCGCGCACCACCCGGGCCTGCAGCTCGCTCAGAGAGATGGGCTTGAGGAGGAAATCGGCGGCCCCCAGGTGGAGGCAGTCGACCGCGGTCGTCGTCTCGCTCATGCCACTCAGCATGATGACGGAGCTGTCGGGAAAGCGTTGCCGAACCACTTCGAGGAACCCCAGCCCGTCGAGCTCGGGCATTCGCATGTCGGAGATGATCAGCGGTGTCTCGCCGATACGCTCCAATACCTGCAGCCCTTCTCGTCCGCTTCCGGCTTCGAAACAGATGAAACCCTGGGCCTGCAGCATGCGGGCAAGTGACCGGCGCACGCTAGGTTCATCATCGACGATGAGGCAGTTGGCGGAGCCGGCCACGACCGACCGCGCTTCCTGGGCTTGTGGCATTACGGCTGTTACCGATGTGGTGGGGATAGGATGCCACGAACATCCGATCGCACAACACTGTAAGTCGGTGGCGCCCGAATGTCCACTGTCGAGCCACCCGTCAGTGTCGGAGCAGCGTTGAAGGGGTGACCAGGTCGCCTGTCCAGGGCAGACATGCGGCCCGCGCGCGATGACTGTTACTTTACGACATGGCCAACACCTTCGACGCACGGGGCACCCTCAGGGTAGGGAACCGCACCTTCGAGATCTTCCGGCTGGATGCGCTGGCGCGCGCCGGGTTCGACGTGCAGCGCCTCCCGTACTCTCTTCGCATCCTCCTGGAGAATTTGCTGCGCACGGAAGATGGGACCGTTGTTACCTCCGATGACGTAAAGGCGTTGGCGGCGTGGAGGCCGGGCGGCTCCGCGCGGGAGATCGCCTTTACCCCCGCACGGGTCCTGCTGCAGGACTTCACCGGTGTGCCCGCTGTCGTGGACCTTGCCGCCATGCGCGATGCGATGGCAACCCTGGGAGGCGACCCGGGCCGGATCAATCCGCTTCAGCCCGTCGAGTTGGTGGTGGACCATTCAGTGCAGGTGGATGCCTTCGGCACGCCACAGGCGTTCCGAACCAACGTGGATCTCGATTATCAGCGCAACCGCGAACGCTACCAATTCCTTCGCTGGGGTCAGCAGGCCTTCGAAAATTTCCGGGTAGTTCCGCCGAACACCGGCATCGTGCACCAGGTCAACCTGGAATACCTGGCCCGTGTCGTCTTCAGCTCGGAGGAGAATCCGAGCGTTCGCCCGGGGGAGATACCTCAGGCCTATCCCGATACGCTCGTCGGTACCGACTCGCATACACCGATGGTGAATGGATTGGGTGTGCTGGGCTGGGGAGTAGGCGGCATCGAGGCGGAAGCCGCCATGCTGGGGCAGCCGGTCTCGATGCTGATTCCCGAAGTCGTCGGGTTCCGCCTCGAAGGGAAGCTTCCGGAGGGCGCAACTGCGACCGATCTGGTGCTTACCGTAACCCAGCTGCTTCGGCGCAAGGGTGTGGTGGGAAAGTTCGTGGAATTCTTTGGTCCGGGCCTGAGCAGCCTGGCGCTGGCCGATCGCGCGACGATCGGCAACATGTCGCCCGAGTACGGGGCTACCTGCGCCATCTTTCCCGTGGACCAAGTGACCCTGCAGTACCTGCGCTTTACCGGCCGCTCCGATGCACGAGTCGCGCTGGTGGAGGCCTACATGAAAGAACAGGGACTCTTTCATTCCGCAGCGTCTGCCGAACCGGTGTTCAGTGATACGCTCTCCCTTGACCTCTCGACTGTGGAACCGAGCATCGCCGGGCCCCGTCGCCCGCAGGACCGCGTCCGGCTGGCTGACGCGGGTCGCGCCTTCCGCGAGGCGCTACCCGGCCTGCTTCCGGCCGGTGCCGATGCCCGGGGAAAGGATGGATTCAGGGGATCAGCGGAGGGTCCGGCAGCGGCTGGGGTATGGGGCGAGGGCTCGTCCCAGTCGCCTGCAGCGCACGCGGTAATGGAGCAGGACCCGGCCGACGTTCTCGACCACGGATCGGTCGTTATTTCCGCGATCACCAGCTGCACCAACACCTCGAATCCGTCGGTAATGCTTGCGGCGGGTCTTCTGGCGAAGAAAGCGGTGGAGCGTGGCCTGGAGAGAAAGCCCTGGGTCAAGACGTCGCTGGCTCCGGGCTCGAAGGTGGTCTCGGACTACTACGATCGCGCCGGTCTCACCCCCTACCTGGACCAACTTGGCTTCAACGTTGTCGGGTACGGGTGTACGACCTGCATCGGCAACTCCGGCCCCCTTCCCCTGGAGATCTCCGAGTCCATCCAGCGGCGCCGCCTGGTGGCCTGCTCGGTACTCTCGGGTAACCGTAACTTCGAGGGCCGGATCAACTCCGAGGTCCGTGCCAACTACCTCATGTCGCCGCCGCTGGTTGTCGCGTTTGCACTGGCGGGGCGGATCGATATCGATCTTTTCCATGAGCCGCTGGGGCAGGATCGTGACGGCGTACCGGTGTACCTCCGGGATATCTGGCCCAGTTCTGCCGAGGTCGAGGAGACCCTCACCTCAGCCATCCAATCGGACATGTACCGCCGCAGTTACTCCGCTGTGTTCGAGGGCGACGAGCGATGGACGTCTCTCGAGGTACCGGGTGGAGACCGCTTCCAATGGTCACCTACTTCGACGTATGTGCAGCGCCCGCCTTACTTCGAGGGAATGTCCCGGGAGAGCCCCAAGGGTGTGGCGGAAATTCGCCAGGCCCGCGTGATCGCGGTGCTGGGGGACAGCGTCACCACGGACCACATCTCACCGGCGGGGAGCATCAAGAAGGACTCACCAGCCGGCCGATACCTGATCGATCAGGGAGTCGGCCCCGGGGACTTCAACTCCTACGGATCCCGCCGGGGAAACCATGAGGTGCTGGTGCGAGGCACCTTCGCCAACACCAGGATCCAGAACCGGCTGGCACCCAATACAGAAGGTGGGGTTACGACCTATCTGCCTACTGGCGAGGTGCTGTCCATCTACGACGCCGCCATGCGCTACCAGGCTAGCGGTACGCCGCTGCTGGTGTTGGCTGGACAGGAGTACGGCTCGGGCTCGAGCAGGGACTGGGCGGCGAAAGGCCCTGCCCTTCAGGGAATCAGGGCCGTCATTGCGGAGAGCTACGAGCGAATTCACCGGTCGAACCTGGTGGGGATGGGAATTCTTCCGCTCCAATTTGCGCCTGGCGAATCGGTAGACTCACTGGGCTTGACCGGTCACGAGCTCTTCGATTTAGAAGGCCTTTCCGACGCCATCGTGACCGGTTTTGCGAGTGGTCGCACGCTGACGGTGCGTGCTCACCGGTCCGACGGCACCACCCGGGAGTTCAGCGCAACGATTCGAATCGACACTCCGCAGGAAATGCTGTACTACCGGAATGGTGGGATCCTTCCGTATGTCCTGCGTCAGCTGCTGTCCGGCCGGCAGCAGCCGCGAGCGTTGAGTGGGGCTCCGGTGGTCGCTGAGTCCGGCCCCCCCTCGAGCTCGGCGCAGGTGGATGAGGGCTCCATTGAATCATTCCCGGCCAGCGATCCGCCGGCGTATTGAAGCGGCGGTAAGGCGGTAAGGCGGTAGGAACTGAGGCGGTAGGAACTGAGGCGGTAGGAACTGAGGCGGTAGGTAGTATTCCGCCTTTCTTCTTACCGCCTCCCTTCTTACCGCCTCTT
>DATFFX010000244.1:0-2935 GCA_035249825.1 Gemmatimonadales bacterium
CTCGGAGTCAGTGTCCCCGGAGAAGCGGGAATCACCACCGTAGCTGGCCGTAATCACGCGTCGGTTATTATTGATCACCAGTCCAGGGACGACCAGAGTCAGTTTGCAGGACCCTGAGCCGTTCGAGAGTGTGCCAGTGCAGGTCTCAGTTCCCCCGCTCACCGTCACCACGACATCACCGGTCGGAGTCCCTCCGCTCCCTCTCGCGGTAAACTCCACCGTCACCTCTTCATTGACTGTGGATGCATCGGGATCGTCCGAGGTGATCTCGAGCAGCGAGCTGACCGTCTGAACAGTGATCGTCGCGTCATCGGTGATCGGCACGCCGGCAGCAGTCGCGGTGATCGTCTTCGTCTCCGCGACTGTCGAGCTGAAGATGAATGTAGCGACGCCATTGCTGCCTGTTGTAGCACTTGCCGGGTTGATCGTGTTCTCACTTCCAGATGAAGCGACTACGACCGAGGCGCCGGCAACCGGGTTATTAGCCTCATCCCTGACCGTAACCGTGATCGTGCTCGTTCCAGTTCCTGCGGAGATCGTGCTCGGCGAGGTCAAGACACTCGAGTTAGCGGCGCTGGGTGCACCCGCGGTGGCCGTTGCGGTGAAGATGGCAGTGGCACCGATCGAAACGACGTTGAGTGTGTTAGCGCCAGGAGAAGCTCCGACGGTCCACAATGCTGCCGCGCGACCCTGGGCATCGGTGGTGTTGTTCTGCGGGCTCACGCTCCCACCGCCCTCACCGACCAGCCATGTGACCGGCGCGCTCGGGACTGGGTTGTTGTTCTCATCGCGAACTTCGACGATCACATCGATCGTGGAGCCCGGCGCCACCGTCTGGCCGTCGCCGGAGATCTTGACGATGCTGCTGGCGCCGCCGGCGGTGGCCGTGTGGCTGAACGTCACCGGCGAGCCCGCCAGGCCGTCGGCGATGGCGAGAGTTGCCTGCTGACCCGCAGTGCCGCCGAGGGTCCGGGTTACCGACGTCTGACCATCCGGGCCAGTCACGGTGGACGCCTCACTGACGCTCCCGCCACCTTCCGCGCTCCAGCTGATGGTCACACCAGGAACCGGATTGCCGAACTGGTCGGTCACCTGCACGACCAGCGGCAATGGGAGCGGCGAATTGACCGGTGCGCTCTGGGCATCGCCTGAAACGGGAGCGATGCCGTGCGCATCATCGGAAAGCGCGATTGCAGTGAAGGAAGCCACCACGGGCGTTATCCCCGCATCCACCGGTACTTCGGCCGACCCGGTCACCGTACCCGGTGTCGAGCCCAGCGTGAGTGTCGCGCTGGCAATCCCGTCGGCGTTGGTGGTTGCGGAGGGAGGAGTCGCCTGGCCCGCGGCGGCGGCGGAGAAAGCAAAGATTACGGTTGCACCTTCGACCGGCCGATCCCGCGTGTCGGTCACCTGTACCACGAGCGGCTTGCCCAACGTTTCGCCCACCCGGCCACTTTGGCCGTTGCCGTCCATGACCGTGATGTTCGCGGCCTCACCCTCCGGAGGGAGCGTGAGTCCATCTCCGCCGCACGCGGCGAACACGAGGGGAAGGGCGAGTGCAAACGGGAGCGAGAGCCGCTGGACGATCACGAGGGTTCCTTGGGTCGTGTGTGACTGATTCGTGCGAGTGGGGAGTTTATTCGCCCCGCTCCCCAGATAAAAGGATCTGGGTCACAGAATGGCCCAACTATGTGGCCGATAACAACTTAGATGAGTGGCTGGACGGTACCGAAACCGGATTTGCACTCCGGTTATCACGGGCGGGCTCAAAGCAGGTAATATGCCGTTTGCCTGCGGCAAACCCGTGCTGTAACAGCTGGCGGCGCTTGTACTTGGCGATTACCCCCGGCCCGACTGTTGTGACATCGCTACGGTAGGCTAGAAGAGGACGGTTGCGGTGAAGGTGGCCGGGGACCCTGACGCCAACTCGATCGTCGCCGTGAGCTTGTGGACTCCAACCCTGTTGCCCAGAGTCCAGACGACCGTGGTAGTTCCATCCGGGCCGGTGCGGGTAATGGGTTCACTGGTCTGACCTTCTCCAGCGGTAACCTGCCATGCGACGGGTACATCCGGCACCGGGTTTCCAAATCGATCCACTACGCGGACCAGCGGGGGTGTCGCGGTGTTCTGGCCTCTCCGCCCAGGCTGAGTCAACGCACTGAGCGCCGTCAAGGTGTCGGGAGGGGCCGGACTGGCCTCGGCGGTAAACTCCTGGATCTGAGGATCCCCCTCCTCGGCTATGAGGCGGGCCTGAATAGCATAGGCACCGGGTGCTGTTCCCAGGACCCATCGGGCGCTTGCCAGGCCCTGACTATCGGTTATCGCGGTGTCGGGAGTGACCTCACCCGCCTCCGACGTGATCACAAATGCAACCCTGCGGCCTGCAACCGGCAGCTCGCGGGGGGTCTTCACTTGCACGATCAATGGATTCGGCAGCGGCTCGCCCACCGTGCCTTGCTGGGTATCGCCTTCCAGCTTCGACATCTGCACGTTCTCACCCCCGCCCGGTGGATCAGGCAGCAACAATTCGCCGCTGGCACAGCCAGCAGCTCCCAGCAGGAGGATCATGAGCCTGCAGCGGTTGGACGAAGGGATCACCATAGCCATGGTTCACACGGACAGAGTAAGGATCGCCGACTTCGCCGGCGCGCCGGGTGAAGGGTGGGGTCACCTAGAATAGCGACGGCTCCACCGGTTTGGAAGGCCTGAGACGCGACTTCACCTGCCGGTTTGGAACAATATGCCCAGTCCGAAGTTGACCAACCGCTCCCGATAGTCTCCCAGCATTCCGTTCTCATACCGGTGACCCACGAGATCTATCACGGGATTGAGGTAGAAACGGCGACCCAGCCTGAGCTCGTAGCCGGCGCCGATCAGCGCTGCAAACCCGGTATCTCCCTCGTCGAAGCCGTTGTCGAAGTCCACCGCGTTGCGT
>DATFFX010000245.1:0-6566 GCA_035249825.1 Gemmatimonadales bacterium
GTCCCTACCGCCACAGTTTCTGGCGCTCGGGCCGGGACCTGAATTCGACAGAATCCGAGACATCATGGGCCAGCTCGGCGAAGGGGCCGCCGCTCTGGGTGATGATTGTGGTCTCTTCGAGCAGGGTGGCGAGTTTGTCGCGCTCAGCACGGATGTGAGCGTCGAAGGGGTTCACTTTCGGCGTGAATGGATCACCTCTGAGGAGGTCGGATGGCGGGCCGCCGCCGCAGCGCTCTCCGATCTGGCGGCGGACGGAGCGGCGCCGATCGGCCTGTTGTGTGCGATCACGATGCCGGCGAGAGCTCCAGAGACTGAGTTGCTCTCAGTGATGGCTGGTGTCAGTGCCGCGGCGAAAGCCGTGGGCGCGAGTATACTCGGCGGAGATCTCGCATCGGGACCTGCGTGGAGCGTCGCGGTAACGGTGGTCGGACGGACGCGAGCGCCTGTGACCCGGGGCGGGGCAGAGCACGGGGACAGACTTTGGGTCACCGGAACGCTGGGTGGAGCGCGGGCAGCCCTCGAGGCCTGGCTGCAGAATCGGGTCCCACTGCCTGGGGCCCGTACCCGGTTTGCCTGCCCCGAGCCACGCATCGCTGCGGGAATCTGGTTGGCCGAGCATGGCGCGAAGGCGATGATCGATCTGAGCGACGGACTGGCGGGAGATGTCTGGCACCTGGCCGCAGCCTCGCAACTCTCGATCGAGATCGATCTCGGTTCGCTACCGGTGGCAGCCGAGGCTCAGGACGAGGCACGGAAGCTTGGCGTCTCCCCTGGGCAATTTGCCGCCGAGGGCGGAGAAGACTATGAGCTGCTGACCGCGCTTCCCGCTGGGTTCGGGGCGGCCGATGCCTTCCGCCGGGAGTGCGGCATTCCCCTCACTCCGATCGGTGAAGCGGTGAGCGGCAGCGGCGTTCGCTTTCTCCTCTCGGGACACCCGATCGAGCTCCACGGATTCAACCACTTCGGTTGACGCCGTCCCGGGCGGCTCGCTAGGTTCGGTCCCGCATGACCTGGGTCCTGGACTGATTTCACGCTCCCTTTCCGGATAGACATGTCTACCATCATCGAAGTTCATGCCCGCGAGATCCTGGACAGCAGGGGTAACCCGACAGTCGAGACCGATGTCGTCCTGTCGAGTGGAGCGCAGGGACGTGCCGCGGTGCCCAGCGGAGCCTCCACTGGGGAGCACGAGGCGGTAGAGCTGCGCGACGGAGATGCCAAACGTTACGTCGGGAAAGGCGTCAGTGAGGCGGTTCGAAACGTCAACGAAGTGCTCGGCCCCCGGCTGGAGGGCAGGGCGGCGGCCGACCAGATCGAGGTGGATGCCGAGATGATGGATGCGGATGGCACCCCCAACAAAAGCAAGCTGGGCGCCAACGCCATTTTGAGCGTCTCTCTCGCGGTTGCCCGGGCGGCGGCGCAGGACTGCGGACTTCCACTCTATCGTTACCTCGGCGGTCCCATGGCCCGGGTGCTGCCGGTTCCCATGATGAACATCCTGAACGGTGGCGCCCACGCCTCCAACAACGTCGACGCCCAGGAGTTCATGATTGTTCCCATCGGGGCAGAGACGTTCCCGGACGGGCTGCGCATAGGGGTCGAGGTCTTCCATGCGCTGAAGAAAGTGCTGAGCAAGATGGGCCTCTCGACCGCGGTGGGCGACGAAGGCGGCTTTGCTCCGATGCTCCCCTCGAACGAAGCCGCGCTGGACGTGGTCATGCAGGCCATCAAGGCGGGTGGGTACGAGCCCGGAAAGGACGTGGCGATCGCGCTCGACGTGGCTGCATCGGAGCTCTACCAGGACGGCGAGTACGTCTTCAAGAAGGGCGATGGCAGCAGGAGATCGGCCGAAGCGATGGTGGAGCTGTACGCCGGCTGGGTCGACCAATATCCCATCGTGTCGATCGAGGATGGCCTGGCGGAGAACGACTGGGCAGGATGGGCCCAGCTGACCGAGCGGCTCCACGACCGGGTGCAGCTCGTCGGCGACGATTTGTTCGTCACCAACGTGGATCGTCTTGGGCGCGGCATCGAGGAGGGCGTCGCCAACGCGGTCCTGGTAAAGGTGAACCAGATCGGCACGTTGACCGAGACCCTGCAGTGCATCGAGTTGGCGAAGGGGAGCGCGTATGGCGTTGTGATCTCACACCGCTCGGGTGAAACCGAGGATACTTTCATCGCCGATCTCGCTGTCGCTACCGGGGCAGGGCAGATCAAGACCGGGAGCGCCAGCCGTACTGACCGCACTGCGAAGTACAACCAGCTGCTTCGGATATCGGAGGAGCTAGGTGAGCTGGCCCATTACCCGGGCCGGGATCTGTACCCACTGTGACGCTCTGGCGCTGGGCCACTATCCTCGGCTTGGCGCTTGCGCTGTACTTCGCGTTGCAGGGCGGTGAGTACGGCACCCTCGATCTGCTGCAGTTGCGGCGGGAAGAGGCCCAGGAGCACGCTCACGTCGCTCGGCTGCAGCAGATGGTCGATTCTCTGACCAAGGCTGCCGTCGCCATCGAGAGAGATCCTCGTACCCAGGAGCGCGTGGCACGGGAACGGTTCGGAATGCTGAAAAAAGGGGAGTTCCTCTATCGTCTGGTACCGACGGGGAGGGGCACGAAAAGCGTGAACGGTAAACAGTGAACGGTCAACCGGTTATTTTGAAGGTGTGCTACGTGTCCGGTTTACCGTTTCACCGTTCACTGTTCACGCTGTTCAGTAAAAGACGGCAGGGTAGCTCAGCTGGTTAGAGCACGGCACTCATAATGCCGGGGTCGCGGGTTCGAGTCCCGCCCCTGCTATGGCCTGGGGAAACGCAGGCCGTTTTCTGGGACTCGGCCTTCGGCTCGAGTCCCGCCCCTGCTACTACTGTGCAAACACTTGGGCGTTCGCGTTCAAGTGGCTTCTTATGCGTGGCACTCTACCTGGCACTAACAGGGGGGAGGTGTCCTGATCCGGCCGCCGTGAGGTACGCTATGCGGACTGGCTGAGGGGTTCTTCTCCGGAGGCGAGGGCAATATTGACCCGATAGGTGGCGAGTTCTCGAATCGCACCCTCTAGCGCGTTCTGGTGCTGAGGCCGAGGGTTACGCTTACACCAGCAGGAGGAGGGCTTAGGTTCTTCTTGCGGTCATACCCCAAGGTGCCGCTCGGCCGCAAATAGAGACAGGCTGAGTGCTCTAGAACTCGGATTTCCGATTCCGATCACGCGCAAGTGCAAGCGATTTAAAATGCCCGTATGTAGCGCGTAGTCGGGGCCGAGCGGCCCCCTCGATGCTGTCCCGGAAGTACCTTGGCGTTTTCCTTCCATCTTTCGCGTTCCTAGCGGCCTGTAGCCGAAATGATGCCTGCGGCTTGCGCCCTACTGACATTGTTCATATGGTTACCACCCCTTACCGCGTCCATCCCCTCCCCCCGCGCGGCGAGGTAGCTGCGACACCCCCCTAGTCGCACACGGCAAACTTTCAGCCGACAAGCCCCTGTATCCATCATCCCCCCAGACAGGGATATGGGGCGCCAGTATGACCTCACCTCATCAGCCTGCATTGCGCAGCCAGTCATTTAGCGGGCGCGGCTGGGCATCAGGGCGATTCAGGAAGCTGATGGTGAGTGTACCCCCCTGAGGACCGACAAATCAGGCGGAGCAAAAAGTGCGGATCCTAACGAAGGAGGAGTTGCAGCCGGCCAACTGGTGGTGGGGGCCGCCCGCGATCGAGAACCTAAAGCGCTTCCATGATAAGCGTGGCATGGCACTGGTCGTCGTGATCCTGTTGTTGCTGCCCGCGACCCTTCTCTCGGCGCTGTTCATGGATATGGGCAGGCTGTACGCAGTACGGGTTCGGATGCAACTCACGGCCGATGCCACAGCACTCGCGGCTGTCAGCGGCCTCATCGATGGGGATGTAAAGGGGGATTCCGTGTGGGCTCGTGCCCGATATTACCTCGCGAGGAATACTATTCATTCGGAGCCTGCCCTTCTCGAATCCCTCAACATCAATACCGATGCCGGCACAGTTAGCCTCGTGTTAAAGCATCAAACTGGCTCGCTGCTCTTGGCCCCAGGGGGCCTTACTATCCGAATGGGGGCAAAGGCCACGGTGCAGCTAGTGCAGTCAGAAAATGAACTCGGGCGTCCCATTCCGAACGGGAACGCCTTCGGCTGGTGGAAGCAGGACCACAAGAATCCAGGAGCCAAGGACTCAGGGGTGGTGAAGCTGAGCGGATAACGGGCATGGAACAGGCCGGTGCGCGCCGATCCTCTGGACCAGACAGAGGGCCTGCTGCATCTTGTAGGCCCCTGGACAACTGACAGAGAGTGTGACCGGCCTATGCTGGTGGAAAGGGTAAAACCATGAGATGCTCAACGCTTGGGTGGTTCCTCCTGTCGCTCACAGCTGCCTGCAACCCGGCTCGCGATTCGGGTGAGATCAAGCAGGTGCAGGTAACGGATGAACGACTGAAAGCCCACCCGGCTGATAAACCCTATGTTGTCGAGGTCTCCGCTGGGACACTATACGAGATGTCGCCCAGCATCGATCCCGGTCGCGTAGAGGTGCATGGCCCCGCCGGAAAGGTGCCGTTGAGCCTTCTCGCACGGCGCTTTGCAGGGAGTGGAAAGCCTATGCTCGTTGGAACCCTTGACGATCTGAATGCGCGTGACTTCGGATTCCCGCCTGACGTTGACCCCCTGCCGCCAGACAGCGGTTTTAGTGAGGCATCATGCATCAAGCCCACTGCGGAAAGTCCCGGTATCTGCAACTGCACCGGAAAGAAGGATTGTAGTGATATGAACCGGGCCGGCCTCTGCACCGGAGGGAGCAATAAGAGCGCGGTGTGCGGCAACGACGCCGCCGGTAAGTGGGGATGCTCTTGCGTCGCTAAGGGCTCATAAAAGGCACCGCAGTGCGGCGAGCCTCCAACGCTAAATCGGGATGCTCCTTTATTCAGTCATTGCTACGCGAACCCTAGCTCCGATCGCCGACCATGGTCGCGCTCTCGTCGGCGGTCGGAGCCGTCTAACCTTTGATTGCGGTTGCGTGAGCCCTTACATTGTCCCGTCTTGGTAAAATTCCTGGCACGCACCGTAGCACCCACGATGCCGATGCACTGGGGTTTTTACGCCCGCATGGCGGGTTTATACGGTAAGCACTTAGCGCCAAGGCTTAGCTGTCTCAGTACCTGGGCAGTTTGATGCTCCGTTGACTCAGCTGCTTTTCGTTCAACATGCCCGAGTACAAGAGCGGCTGCGGCCAGCGCTTGCTCGATCTGACGCATGATCACCACTGCTATCAGCCAGACGGACACTCTGGGACGCACGCCTGCTACTGCGGCCTCCGGTGGGATAAGCGACAGACGGATTAGTGTCGCGAAGAAACCGCCACCCCGGGGATAACAGCCCTTACGATTCCACCGAACCTTTTAGAATCTCACCCGGTTTGCTGCCCGCACAATAACCGACCCGATCACGCCAATCACGAAGCCCAGCGGGCCAGTGACCAGAATGCCGAGCAGGGGCCCCAGATTGCTCTTGGGGTAGAACACGAGCGGGCCGATGAGACCCATGGCAAGTCCAACCGCTCCGACTGTCCTTCCCGCTCGCCAACTCGCGCTGATACTAGCCCGGCCTGTGGCGTCGTCGCTCACCAGAGTGAACCACCAGCAGAGCACGCCCATGGTGAGGAGCCAAAGGGTGATCGGCACCCAGAAAATCCACCCACCGTCGGCAGGGAGGCTCAGGTTACGCATCGCGAGCCAACCTGCGAAGCCGATCAGGGCTGCACCGCAGACAGCGGCCGCCAAGCGTCCTGCGGCTGAGCTGGCGACTCGCTCGTCCGTCATGTTCTGAACCCTCAGAGGGTTTTTGGTCGGGGTTTGCCGCGTTGTGTTTTACAGAAGGTATGCGGACTTACTCGGCTTGGCACTAAGCCTGGCACTAATGGTCCCGTCGCAGGGCCTGTTTTACGATGCAGCGCGTTATGTACGGTAAGCACTTAGAGCGGGGCAGGGCAGCGCACCGTTCCTCATAATGCGGGGGTCGCGGGTTCGAGTCCCGCCCCTGCTATGCCCGCCAGATGGCGGGCGTATTATTGGGACTGGGGCTTCGGCTCGGTCCCGCCCCTGCTATTACCAAAGTATCGCGCTCATCGGAGGTGCGGGGCCTTCCTTTGTAAGTTCTTTGCCCGATCCCTCGCGCTGGCAACATCAGCGGCAACACGCCGGCCTATCAATTCGCTCAAAGTTGTCCCCCAGAGTGGTTCACGGCTGTCCTAGGACCTTCTTTGGCACCGCGCTCCTATCGGTCGAGTTGGTGCCCAGCTGGCCAGCACCACCGGAGCCCCAACAGTATAAACCGCTGCTCGTGGGGCCACATGTGTGGCGGAACCCTGCATCGAGGTTGGTGAAGGTGAGACCACCCGCGACGGCTGAAGGCCTCATTCTGTCAAACGTAGATCCATCGCCGACCTGCCCGGTTTCGTTCTCACCCCAACAGTAGGCAAACCCGGTGTCCTCGGCCGTAATTCCGCAGGTATGCCCTATGAAGCCGCCCGCGACTAATTGCACAAAGTCATAAAG
>DATFFX010000246.1:0-8475 GCA_035249825.1 Gemmatimonadales bacterium
TGTGGAACTTATTGCGTGCGAGTATCGTACCATTGTGTAACGTCAAGGATGACGAGTGGTTCGTCACACGAAGCCTGAGTCGACAGGATTCCGCCATGACCTTCAAATCTGCTATCTGGTATCCGATCGCCGGTGTGTTGAGCGCCATCAATCTGGTCGCCGTCGGCTTCGCGGCCAGGGCACCCGATGAGCCCTGGCACGCGGCGGGTCATGCAGCGCTCGCACTTGCGTTCGGCCTGTGGGCCCAACGGGTGCGGCAACGTACCAGAGGAGGCGAGCTGCAGCCACCGTTCGAGGGGCTCGAAGCCCTCGAAGGCGAGGTGAGTCAGCTACGGCAGGAGATGAACGAAATGCAGGAACGATTGGACTTCACCGAACGAGTGCTGGCCCAGGGACCGGAAGCGCGCAGGGTGGACACCCAGCTCTAGCTCCGATGTACGACAGAGTGCAGAGACCTGATACCAGCACTCCTGAGGGCGAGGACTCGAAGAGTGCAGCGCTCCCCACGTCACTCTTCACAATCAATTCGGCCGGCCGGGAGAGTGCAGCCGCAATACCCAGAGGACCCAGCCAGTCACATTCCACCATCGAGGTCTAGGCGCTCGTATGAAACTGCGGCGTGAACGGCCTTTGTACGTCTCCCAGGCGGTGTACCACGCGGCCCGCTCCATCTCACGCTCTGCCCGGGCGGCCGCAAGCACGCGCCGCCGCGCCTCTTCCTCATCCAGTCGGTCCTTCCACATCCGATAACGCGGGTGCTCGTTCACAGTGTCCCGATTCGCTGCAGGAACCCCTGAGCTTTGCAGAATTGATGACTTAGAGATAGCGTGACTACGGCTATGTTAAGGTAAGCTGGTTCAGGAGGCTTTATTTTCGCCTGTTTCGACGTACACCACTCCATGATCAGCCCGCTCGAAGAGCTCGTGCGGTATGGTGCCTCCTTACGAGGCTCTCGTTATGGCGGTGGCGCAACCAAAGCTGTATCATAGCGACATACCACACCCACTCTGATTCAAGGGCAACAGCCCGGCCATCTGTGTGTGCAACGGCAGGTTACCTGCCGACTCCGAGTGACGCTCCGCATTGGCGCGACATATGCACGTAGCTGCACTCGATCCTTCCAGCTGCTGATTTCCATCGGCGGCCACGGCGCGCACTGCGGGCGGCCCGCCGGGAGTTCCATTCCAGTCCGCAGCTTCGTGAGAAGCGAGGTGGACTCCCAATGCGTTTCTGTAGCGTATTTCTCGCGCCCGCCACTCTGCGACCACCGTTAGTTACCGCAGCCGTCATGCTTGCCCTGGCTGCCTGCCAGCAGGAAGATGCCGGGTCACCAACCGCCCCAGAGTCAGCCCCGTCGTTCGCGGTGGGCTCGAATACCTGGACAGCAAGAGCTCCGATTCCGGGAGAGGCCAGGTTTGGAATCTCTGCGGCGCACTTTCCCAACTCGGACGGAGAATCCCTGGTGTACGTCTTTGGCGGCAGAGACGAAGTGAATGGAACCCCGTTCGGCATCTCGGTCTATAACGTGGCGACGAATACCTGGGGAGGCGCGCCGGGTGGCCCATTCAGCGTGGGCGTCTCCGTCTACAACAGAAACGGGGTAGCCGCAATCGGCAGCAAGCTCTACGTCTCGGGCGGTTACAACAGTGAGGACGGCGGCGTACCGGACTTCAACAATCAGCTCTGGGCGTACGATGTGGTTTCCCACCAACTGGTCAGGAAGGCCGACCTGCCCAGGTTCACCGCCGAGGGTGTCTCCGGGGTCATCGCTGGAAAGCTCTACGTGCTGGCAGGCCAGTGTGACGCGGACAATTGGCCTCGGGCGGGTACCTGCCAGTTCGCCAACACCCGCAAGCTCTTTCGCTACGATCCAGGCACGAACACCTGGGCTACCCGGCAACCGGCTCCCCATGTCCATCGAAGCGCTGCCGGTGGGGTCATCAACGGCAAGTTCTACGTGGCAGGTGGAATCGGGACTCGAACAGTCGATGTCTACGATCCCGCGGCCAACTCGTGGAAGACGCTTGCCTCCATTCCCAGGAGTGGCGCCGCCAGCGGCACAGTTCTGGGCGGCAAGCTGTTCGTTATCGTCGGAACGAGCGCGTATACCTATAACCCCCAGAACAACACCTGGGCGACGGTCGCTTCACCAACGTTCAGCCATGAGGCAGTAGTACGCGTCCGGCTCAACGGCAATCCCCGTGTGCTGGCAGTGGGTGGTAACCACGGATCGGAGTCCAGTATCCCGAACGACAGTGAGCTGTACACGCCATAAGGCATCAGTTGGGGTTACCGGCAACCGGTGGCCCCATCTGGTTTCAGTCATCGTCGTCATCCTCACGACGGTCCTCCAACGCCTCGGAAGCCGTCTCACGAACCGCGGAGTCCTTATCCCTCGCGGCTAGCGCCAGTACCGCATCCCCACGGCGGTCCTCGATCTCAGCCAGTGCCTTCACGACCGAATAGCGAAAGCGGGCATCACCTCCGGCGTAGGCCTCCGACAAGGCAGGCACCGCGGTAGAGTCACCGATCTCTCCCAGCGACTGGGCGGCAATCACCCGGAGCTCCGGGTCGGCTGCGCCGAGTGCGGCTAGAAGAGGATTGGGGGCCCGGACGAGGTTGTCCAACTCACCCAGCGACTGGGCCGCGAGTCTGCGGACGACCACGTCGGCATCGCCGATGGCCTCGGCCAGTGGCCCTGCTGCCTTGGGGTTCTCGACTTCCCCCAGGGCTTCGGCTGCGGCACGCCTTACCGGGACCGCTTTGTCACGCAGCCCATCCGTCAACGCAGCGGTGGCGCGGTGATCCTCGATCTCGCCCAGCGCGTGAACGGCGGCGATACGTACCCGTGCATCCGGGTCGCTCACCAGCCGACTCAGACGTCCGGTGATCCTGATGTCCTCGATCTCGCCCAGCGCGGTCGCAGCGGTGGCACGAGTCTCCCATTCGGCGGCTCCAAGCAGCTCGCCTAGCGGTTTCACTGCGCGGGCGTCCTCCAGCTCACCGAGCGCGTACGCCGCCATGCGTACGACCGCCGGGTCGCGATCCCTCAACGCGCGGGTGAGGTCGTGGAAGACAGCGGCATCCTCCGCGTCAGCCAAGCCCAAGGCGGCCGCTTCGCGGGCCCGCGGGTCGTTACGACGCAAGGCCTCACGCAGGATGCGAACAGATTCATCCCGCTCGCTGTCACCCAGCATGCTGGCCGCTGCGCGGCGGACGCAGGCGTTCGCGTCGCCCAGAGCCTGCCCCAGGTGCATCAGTGCGGCGGGATCAGCAACCGGCCGGCTCAAGACCTGGCGTGCCGCTTCGTGCGCCTCCTCTGCCTTCAGATTTCCAGGCTGGTACCCGGCGTCATGTCGGTGCCAGTTGTTTCCCAGATTGCTGACGACGAACTGGCACACGAGTGGATCGCTTGCTGCGAGCGACTTAAGGAGGCTCGCGACGGCTGCGGAATCCGGCCCGGTCTCTTCGGGCGTCACTCCGGCCCAGGGGTCTACATCGTCGTAGTTGTGATTGTCTGATTGCGCAGGAAGCTGCCGGAAAGGAACCAGTAATACGAGAACGCTCAGCGTCAGTCGATAAAGCGAATTTGGTGCGGGTGTCATAGCGTCTCCGGATCCGGGCATGCTCGAGGCCTTCCCTGCGCGACATTGGATAGCGGAGAGCCGGAGAGGGTTGCAGCCGAAGTTCTACCTACCGGAATGTGCCGGGACTCACCTGGTACACTCCGTGGTACATCCCCGCCTCCTCCTCTGGTGCCCAGAACCCAAGCTGCTCGGTCCAGCGGGAGGTTTGCAGCCGGCGGCCGCGCAGAGTGAGAAAACCGCCGGCACGGGTCGTTATTACGCCAAGCTTCCGGAGGTCAGCCAATCCGCGAAGCGAGACCTTCGTGCGCTCCTCAGCGAGTCGGCGTGCGGCCACCGGACCGATCCCCGGCACTCTCAGCAACTCGTCAGGCGACGCGCTCTGTACCTCGACCGGAAACAACTCGGGGTGAGCCAGAGCCCAGGCGCTCTTCGGATCCAGTGCGAGCGGCAGATTTCCGCCGGGCTCGTAGACAACCTCCTCTGGTGCGAAACCGTAGCTTCCGAGCAAGTGGGCGGCTTGATACAGCCGATGCTCCCGCAGGGCCGGCGTTGCCGGCACCCCTTCCATCGGTGTGTCGCTGATGGGGCGAAAGGCGCTGAACTGGGGATGGTGAACACCGCCTTTCGCCTTGAGCCGAGTGACCGTCTCGAGCAAGCTACGGTCTGTATCCGGGGTGGCGCCGACCACGAACTGCATGGTCATCCCGTTGACGCCACCCGGGTGCAGCGGGTCGCGAGGCTTTCCCTGCGCCTGCTCGGCACGCTCGCGAACGACGAGCGAGCGCACCCGCTCGAAATCGTGCAACGTCGTAGAGAAGTTCTTGTCGGGGGCAATCTGCGCCAGGCTTTTTCCACAAGGCGCCTCGAAGTTGAGCGAGACCCGGCTCGCCAGCGCCGTGAGTCGGTCGATCTGCGATGTTTCGGAGCCGGCAACCAGCTTCACGTGGATGTAGCCGGCAAATCGGTGACGCTCCCGCAGCAGCTCCAGGACCTGGATCAGGTCATCCATTACCTTGACCGGGCGGCCCGGGATACCGGTGGTGATGAACAAGCCCTGGCACCAGCCGCGCTGCTGGGCGCCGAGGAAAATGCGCACCAACTCCTCCGGCTTGAGCAGTGTGCGCGGCATGGGCCGGTCGCGGCGCATTGGGCAATAATGGCAGTTGTAGCTACACGCGTTGGTCATGAGGATGCGCAACAACGACAGCTTCATCCCTGCGGCCGGCTGAAGATTCCGGATGTTGAGGGGCCGCAGCGCTCCGACATCCTTGGCGTGTCGAAGTCTCGGAGGCACACCTTCGCGGTCGTCCGTGGCGAGGGCCATCAGGATATCCAGCTTTTCATCCAGATCAGCGGGTGTACGCATGAGCCGGGTCCGGTAGAGGTAAGCACACGGTACCCGAATAAAAGCCGAAAATCAACCCCCCATCACTTTTCACCGGCGGGGTAGTGTGCTTACTCAAGCGACGTCAGTGCCTCTACCTGGTGCCAAGCTGGGCTCGTAAGTTGGTCCAGGGTCTTAGCAGCGAGTCCGCTCAGACCGATCACCCAACCGGAACTTCGATGTCATCATCCATTGCCTCGCCCCCGCGGCCTCCATCCAGCCGATACCCTGCTGTCCGCAACTTCATCAACGGAAGCTTCACCGGTGCCCCAGCCGAATCGCTCGATGTCATCAATCCTGGGGACGGCAGTCTTCTATCACGAGTACCGCTGTCGTCGGCAGCCGACGTGAATGCTGCTGTCCGAGCCGCCTCAGCTGCATTGAGAGCCTGGTCTGCGACGACTATCAAGGAGCGGGGGCAGATTTTCTTTCGGTACCGTGCACTGCTCGAGCGGCATCTGGATGAGCTGGCCTCGCTGATCACCGAAGAGCACGGCAAGATCAGGAGCGAAGCTGAGGCCGAGGTGCTCAAGGCTATCGAGCTGACCGAATTCGCCTGTTCGTTGCCGCAGATCGTGACGGGGGAAGTACTCGAGGTGAGCCGTGGGGTGGAGTGCCGAACCGATCGCTATCCCATTGGCGTAGTGGCTTCGATCGTCCCATTCAACTTCCCCAGTATGGTGCCGCACTGGACCATTCCCAATGCCCTGGCACTGGGAAATTGCATGGTCCTCAAACCCTCCGAGCTCGTACCGCTCAGCGCGGGCCGCATTGCGGAGCTATTAACAGAGGCCGGGTTGCCGCCGGGGGTGCTGAATCTGGTGCACGGCGCGCAGGAGGTGGTTGAAGCCATCTGCGACCACCCCAACATCGCGGGCGTGACGTTCGTTGGTTCAACCCGAGTAGCGAAGCTGGTGTACCGGCGCGCCACGGGTAACCTGAAACGGGTACTGGCGCTCGGAGGCGCCAAGAATCATCTGTTTGTGTTCCCCGATGCGAATCCCGAGATATCGTCCGGGAACATCGTCGCCTCCATGTCGGGGTGCGCTGGACAGCGCTGCATGGCTGCTTCCGTGATGCTCGCAGTATCAGAGACCGATCACATCATCAGACGCATCGTGGAGCACGCCCGATCGGTCGTGCCAGGCGAGAGCCTGGGCCCGGTCATCTCGCGCGATGCAAAGCAGCGCATCGAGCGCTACATCGGCGAGGCCGAGGCAGCCGGGGCTACGATTCTCCTGGACGGCCGCAATGCCAAGGTGCCGGGACGCGAGGGCGGATTCTGGATTGGGCCCACTATCATCGACCAGGTCCGTCCAGATATGAGCATCGCGCAGGAGGAGGTCTTCGGTCCGGTGCTTGCCATTGTCCGCGCGCGGGACGCGGATCATGCCATCGCCATCGAGAACGCCTCACCCTACGGCAATGCGGCCGCCGTGTTCACCGAGAGTGGCGGCGTGGCCCGGTACGTTACCGACCGTGCGAGCGCCGGCATGGTCGGAGTAAACGTTGGTGTACCGGTCCCACGGGAACCGTTTTCATTCGGCGGCTGGAATGAATCCAGGTTCGGTGTCGGTGACATCACCGGCAGGGGCTCCATCGAGTTCTGGACCCAGACCAAGAAGACAACGACGAAATGGACTTTGCAGGCCGGTACGGACTGGATGTCATAGGTCCTTCTGATCGACAATCCTTTTGCGAGAAACACAAATGACCGATGTCATGCCACCTCCAGTGGCAATGCCTGCCTTCTCGTACACTCCACGCCCATACCATGGACCTTCGCGTGAGGAGGTTCTGGCACTCAGGCAGCGATACGTGAACCCCGCCTTGTTTACCTTATATCGCGAACCCGTGATGATCGTTGAAGGGAAAATGCAGTATCTCTTCGACGAGACCGGCAGGCGATATCTCGATCTGTTCGCGGGGATCGTGACAGTATCCTGCGGCCACTGTCACCCAAAGGTTCTCCAGCGCATTCAGGAGCAGGCCGCAGCGCTGCAGCACGTAACGACGATCTACCTGCACCCTAATCTTTCCCTGTTCGCGCGGAAGCTCGCGTCGAAGATGCCGCCGGGACTCGATGTCACCTACTTCGTAAACAGCGGGAGTGAGGCGAACGATCTGGCCATCACCATGGCTCGCCTTTTTACCGGGAACACCGATGTCATCGCGCTCAGAAACGCGTATCATGGCGGCTCGCCGAGCTCCGTCGGTCTGACCTCCCATCATACGTGGAAGCACCCGCTGCCAGGGCAGGCCGGCGTGCATCACGCGCTGTCCCCCGACCCCGCCGGAAGTCCGTTGAGCGGCACTGCCGAGGAGATTGCCTCCAAGAGCGCGGCTGACATTCGACAGCTGATCCGGTACTCGACCTCGGGGAAGGTGGCAGCCTACATAGCCGAGCCGATTCAGGGCGTCGGCGGGGTTACTCGCGGTGCCCCCAACTACTTTCGGGAGGCGTATTCCATCGTCAGGGAATACGGCGGGCTCTGTATTGCAGATGAAGTGCAGACCGGCTTCGGGCGAACCGGCGAGCACTACTGGGGCTTCCAGAACTACGGTGTGACTCCGGACATCGTGACCATGGCCAAGGGCATCGGGAACGGTGTACCACTGGCGGCCGTGACCACTCGCAGGGAAATCGCGGAGGCGTTGACCAGCCGGATCCATTTCAACACGTTCGGCGGGAACCCGGTCTCGATGGCTGCCGGGCTTGCCGTGCTCGAGGTCATCGAGGAGGACGGCCTTCAGGAGAACGCACGCCGAGTCGGAGCGCGCCTGCTGCAGGGGCTGCGGAGACTACAGGCCAATCACCGCCTCGTCGGCGAGGTGCGTGGCCTGGGTCTCATGCTCGGTCTCGAGCTGGTCTCCGACCGGGCAAGCCGAGCACCGGCAGCAGCACAGACTCTGGATGTGATGGAAGCCGCACGGGAGATGGGGGTGCTCGTGGGAAAGGGCGGTCTCGATGGAAACGTCTTGCGAATCAAGCCACCGATGTGCCTAACCCTCGAGGACGCGGATTTCGCTGTGGATGTATTGGACCGTGCACTTGCGCGAGCAGATCACGGATGACACATCACCCCCTGCGCGCAGTCGGCCTCCACCTGGCCGTCCTGCCGGCACTACTCGCCCTGATCCCGCTGACGCTCGATGCTCAAGGCGATCCCCTGCGTGCAAAGGTTCGCGGTCGAGATCTCGGCATCCCGTTTGACGGAACACCGGGCCGGTACAACGCCATCACCGACGTCACCGGGGTAGAGGTCGGGCACACCACTCTCATCTCGGGGAACGGCCCTTTGGTGCAGGGGAAGGGCCCTGTGCGAACCGGCGTGACGGCTATTCTGCCTCGAGGCCGGCGCGCGGAGACACCGGTATTCGGTGGATGGTTCTCCCTGAACGGCAACGGCGAGATGACCGGCACTACGTGGATAGAGGAGTCTGGTGTGCTGGAAGGACCGGTACTCATTACCAATACTCACAGTGTCGGCGTTGTTCGGGATG
>DATFFX010000247.1:0-3112 GCA_035249825.1 Gemmatimonadales bacterium
TCGGCATACCGAACACGCCGGCTTGTGCCGGATAGGGCGGCTTGATTCGCGGGTTGCCACGCTTGCCCTCGATCGAATTCAGCATGGCCGTTTCTTCGCCGCAGATGTAAGCCCCTGCCCCGCGATGCAAGATCATCTCGATGCGCTTCCCGCTGCCGAACACGTTTTCACCCAGCGCACCGCGGGAAGTGGCCTCGGTTACTGCATGGTCCATGATCTTGTATGGGTCGGTGAACTCGCCGCGGATATAGATGTAGCAGCGCTCGGCACCGATGGCATAAGAGGCGATGGCACAGCCTTCCAGCAGCTGGTGCGGTGTCCAGCGCATGATCTCCCGGTCCTTGAACGTCCCGGGCTCGGACTCGTCGGCGTTACACACCAGGTAGTGCGGCCGGCCATCGGCCTTGGGCATCAGCGACCACTTGAGCCCGGTGGGAAACCCCGCTCCTCCTCTTCCGCGCAATCCGGAGCTCTTGATCTCCTCGACGACGGCCTCGGGAGTCATGCGCAGCACTTTCTTCAATGCCTCGTACCCGCCGCGCTTGATCCAGCCGTCGTAGGTGCGCGACTCGGGATCGCCGAAGTGCTTCGAGAGGACCGGGTTCTCCTTCGGATGACTGGGATGGGGATAGCCCATTACTGGTACCTCTGAAGGATGCCGGAGACCTTTTCCGGCGTCACGCTTTCAATGAAGTCATCGTCCACCAGGATCGGCGTGGCAAAACCGCAGGCGCCGAGACACTCTACTTCGATCACGGTGAATCTTCCATCGGGGCTGGTCGCCCCCAGCTCGCCGCAACCGGTCTCCCGCACCAGCGCCTTTACCACATCTTCTGCTCCGCAGATGTTGCAGGGCGACGTGGTGCAGACCTGGATGAAGTGCCGGCCGACTGGATGGGTGTGATACATGGTGTAGAACGTCACCACGCCCTTCACATACGCCGGCGTGAGATCGAGCACGTCGGCGACCTCACCGATCGCCGGCTCGGAGATCCAGCCGCGGGTTTCCTGTACGATCCAGAGCGCGGGCAGGAGGCAGGCCTGTTTCGTCGGATACTTGGAGAAGAGCCATTCCAGCCGGGCGAGTCGCTCGCCCCTGAACACCGGTTCGTATGGCGCGGTCTCGGTGCCGTGCCCGCCGTGCGCCGACCCATGTTCACCGGTTCCGCGATCGGCTCCCACTGCCCCGCTGCCCTCCCGTCCCGCTGCCTCACTCATCGGTCCACTTCTCCCATGACGATATCCACGCTGGCGTTGATGGCGATGACGTCGGCCAGAAGCGAACCCTCACACATGGTAGGCAGGCTGGCGAGGTTGATGAAGGACGGCGGCCTGATTCTCCAGCGCACCGGCTTGCTGGTGCCGTCCGATACCATGTAGTAACCGAGCTCCCCTTTCGGGTTCTCGATACCCATGTACACCTCGCCGGCCGGCGGTTTGACGCCTTCCATCACCTGCTTGAAGTGGAAGATCATCGCTTCCATGTCGCTCATCGCGCGCGACTTGGCCGGCAGAATGACACGCGGGTCGGAAACGTTGATCGGCGCCCCCTTGAGGCGGGTCAACCGGTCGAGCGCCTGCTCCAGGATCCGGTTCGACTGCGTCATCTCCTCGAGGCGGATGCGGTATCGGTCGTAGATGTCGCCGTATTCACCGATCGGCACATCGAAGTCGTAGGTCTCGTAATCCAGGTACGGCCGATCCTTGCGAACGTCGTAGTCCACTCCACTCGCCCTGAGCATGGGGCCGGAGAGAGAGTAGTTGATCGCTTCTTCCGCCGTGAGTGCTCCGACACCCTGGGTCCGCCCGATCCAGATGGCGTTCCTGGTGAACATGGTGTCCACTTCCTTCAGTGTCTTCGGGAAGGTGTCGGTGAACTGTCGCAGGCCGGCCTCCCAGCCGTCCGGGATATCGGCCATGAGCCCGCCCACCCGGGTCAGGCTAGTGGTGAGCCGAGCGCCCGTCCACGCCTCCTGCAGATTGTAGATCCGCTCGCGCTCCTGGAACGACCACAGAAACGGCGTGAACGCACCGAGGTCGATGCCGGTGGTGCCGAGCCACACCAGGTGCGAGATGATCCGGCTCATCTCGCAGGCGATGACCCGCAGCACCTTGCACCGCTCGGTGAGCTCGAGGCCCATCAGGGCTTCGACCGCCAGAGCCAGCCCCACGTTGTTGGCCATGGGTGACAGGTAGTCGGTGCGGTCGGTCAGCGGGATGATCTGATTGTACTGCCGGTACTCGCCCAGCTTCTCGAACCCGGAGTGCAGGTAGCCGATGTGGGGGATACACCGCTTGACGGTCTCGCCCTCCAGCTCCAGCACCAGCCGGAGCACGCCGTGGGTGGCCGGGTGCTGGGGACCGATGTTGACCAGCATGCGCTCGGCGCCCATGTCCTCGCGGTAGCTCCCGTTCTCATCGGAGACGCCGAGCGGAACGCGGGTGGGCTGGCCGGCGGCGTTCACACCCGGGGTGGCGAGGGCCATCTCTACTCTGCGCAGTGTCATTTCAGGAATCCCCGCTCACCCCGCGCCAACCGCTCCTGCATGTCCTTGGGGAGCTCGACGTAGGACTCGGCGAGCGACAGCTCCTCCAGCGAGTAGTGCGCCTCGGGATTGGCCGCGAGCGCCTGGCGGGTCTGTTCGGCTCGGCTGAAGTGTCCGCGAAGCGGAAAGTCCTTCCGCAAGGGATAACCTTCGGCGTAGGTCTCCCACATGAGAATCCGCCGGAGATCGGGGTGGCCGGTGAAGGTCACGCCGAACATGTCGAACACCTCGCGCTCCAGCCAGTCGGCGCCCCGCCAGAGGTCGTAGACCGATCGCACTTCCAGCGGAGCTCGCTTATCGAGGGCCACCTTGATGCGAAGATCGGCTTTTCGGCCGAGTGAGCGCAGCTGGTAGACCACCTCGAGCGGGCGCTCGGGGTCGCGATAGTCCACCGCCGTCACGTCGGTGAGGTAGTTGAACTCCTGACCCGGAGTATTTCTGAGCCACGCAAGCACATCGTGCGACCGGTCACGGTCTACGTAGACGATGGTCTGGCCGGTCGAGACCACGTGGCGGTGGATGGCGGGACCGAACTCGGTCCGCAGAGCCGGTACGGAGGGTGAGAG
>DATFFX010000248.1:0-6591 GCA_035249825.1 Gemmatimonadales bacterium
TCCGCAGTGGGATCGCCCACTAGGCTGGGCACCGCTACTACAGTGTCGATGCCGGCCTGCACGTAAATCGGCGAGTCCTGCGCGTCGAAGCCGGTGCCGATGGACTTGTTGCCCTCGAGTGCGCCCGAGAGGAAGAAGGTCAGGTTCCGGCTAATCGGCCCGCCGAAGCTCCCCTGAAAGCGGTTGAAGCCCAGGCTGGTGTTCTTGCCGAACGGCTCGTCGGTCTCGTAGCCGAAGCTTCCGGTGTATTCGTTGCCGCCGGTCTTGGTCTGCACCGAGATGACGCCGGACTGCGCGTTGCCGAACTCGGCCGAGGCCGAGCCGGTGGTCACCGAGGCCTCTTCCAGGCCGTCGGAGCCGATGCTGATCTCGGTACCCAGTGACCCGACACTGTTGCCGCCCCGGTAGCCGGGAGAGACCGGTACACCGTCGATGTAGGTGACCGCTTCGTCGGTGCGGCCGCCGCGAATCGAGAGCGTGTTGTTCGAGGGACTGGCCACCACGCCCGGCTGCAGCGCCAGCACGTTGTTCAGCCGGTCCACCGGAAGGTTACTGGTGAACTCACCATCGATGCGCTGCTTGGTGGTGACCTCGTCGCGAGGCACCAGGGGCTGCGTCTGGGTGACGACGGTGATCTCCTGGATCTGAACCGCCGTCTGCTCCAGCTGAATGTCGACGGTGCCCGTCTGGCCCGCGAGAACCTTCACGCCATCCACCTGCGTCGACTTGTAGCCGATGAAGGCGGCACGAACGCTGTAGGTGCCGGCGGGTACGTTGTTGATGAAGTAGTAGCCCTGCGGATTGGTGAGCGCATTGAACGCGGTGCCCACAAGGAACACCTGCGCATTGGCAATGGGCGCGCCCGCTTGGTCACGCACCCTGCCTTCGATCTTACCAGTCGAGCCCTGGGCCAGGAGCGAACCCGCTCCGATGCCCAACACGACTGCCGCGAGCGCGAAGCTCCGCGCTGCGCGTGCGAAGGCGCTAACACAGCTTTGCTTCATGGATACGTCCTCCAAAGGCGTGGACCTGCGATTACTGCCAGCTTGGAGCGGGAGACATACACGTCCCCCCTTTCGGCCATTGGCCTAAACCGGAATACGACTGAGTGGGTTGTCAGGCTGCATTGTGTGATGGGACGGCGTGAGACCACCTGCGTGAGCATCGACCGCGGCCCGGTCGGGTGCCTAATATGAGGTGACTAAAATCTGGTGTCAAGGAATGGTCACGCGGGCCTCGTCGTTTTCTGCTACCTATGTAACTCTCTGAAACCGAGAAGGTTGCCCGATGAAACACGAGCGGAACCAGGCTCCGAACATTCGGAATGAAACACGATCTGGGTGGCGCGAAAAAACGCAATCGAAAGATTTGTCCGCCAGCAGCCGCTCCGAAAACGTCGCGCAGCCGTAACCTTGTTCGTTGCTGGCGATGATACTTCGGATGGGGAAATTTGGTAAGGGGGAGGTGGCTGTGAGCTATGAGCTATGAGCTATGAGCTGCTGGCTGTTCGCGATTGATCGACTACGCTGCGTCCTGATTTTGAAAGTTCCCCAAGCCGCCGCCTGATGGAGTTGCCCCAGTGGCGCCCTAACCAACGACTCAAAGCTCATAGCTCATAGCTCATGGCTAATAGCTAATAGCTCCCACTCACGATCAACTCCACCTGCGGCTCCCGCGGCGTCACTTCGGGCCCCTGTTCACTCCAGAAGACGTTGACCTCGCTCCGCATCCCGAACTCTCCAGGCAGATAGATCCCGGGCTCCACCGAGAAGCCCACACCCGGCACCAGCACGCGCCCATCGTGGGTCTCATAGTCGTCGAGATGAGGTCCGGAGCCGTGAAGGTCCCGGTCGATCGAGTGGCCGGTTCGATGCACGAACGCGTCGCCAAAGCCGGCGGCTTCGATGACATCCCGTGCCGCACGATCGGCCTCAAACCCCGCCACCGGCCGCCGAGCCTGAGCCGCATTCTCGAGCATTGCGATGACGGCATCCCTGGCCTGACGGACGGTCCGCCAGACGTGGAGGACCCGTTCCGGCGGCCGCGCTCCGGCGAAGCCAATCCAGGTCTGGTCGGCAAACACGGTAGTTCGACTCCGGCCGGCCCAGAGGTCCAGCAGAATCACGTTGCCTGTCTGGAGTGCTCCGTCACGACCTGGTTGGGGCTCGTAATGCGGCTTGGCCGAGTTGGGGCCGAAAGCGACGATGGGCGGATCATCGAACACCAGACCCCGCGCCTCGACGGCAGACACAACCCTGGCCTGAAGTGCCGACTCGGTGAGTCCGGTCCCCGCCGCGCCCACCGCTGTGGCCAGCGTCTCCCGCGCAACCGAAGCCAGGATTTCGGCCGCCGCCCGATGATCCTCTGCCTCGGCAGCGCTCCACCGTGCCGCGAAGCGCGATACCAGTGGCCCGGACGGCACCACGGTGGCCCCCAGGCGGCGGAGCAGCTCGATGACACCGAAAGGCACACGGTCGAGATAGGGCACCGCATCTTCAGGAGATATCTCCATCGCCAACCTTCGGCCCGTTACCAATGGTTCCAGCGCCCGGTGAAGCTCGCTCCAACGGGCGTATGGAATGACTCGGCCGGGAAATCCCTCTAGGCCCTGCAGCTCGATCTTGTGGGCTATCGCCGTAGGCTCACCCTCGCGGGGAAAGAGCACGAAGAGCCGCCGGGTGTTCATGCCGGTGAGTCCGAGTACACGGCCGGCAACCGGATTGAGGCCATGGAAATCGAAGAGCAGCCAACCGTCGGCCCCAGCCTCGTCGAGAGCATCCCGAAGTTCGCCCCTATCGATCATTCGTACACCTCGGCCGTCGCGGTTCGCCACATACAGGCGCTGCCGCCCCGGGCCAAACACTCTTCATGGAGAAGCGCACCTTCGTATCCGGCGAGGCCGCGCAACAACTCCAGATACGCCGAGCCATAGAAGGGGCAGGCCTCACCACCGGGTGCGGCCACGATGGACAGCGGAGCGCTCATCCTGAACTCCAGGATCCCCTCTCGGTCACTGACCTCGCCATCGAAGATGGTCCGCGCCAGACGCGTCACCCCACGCAACGCGAGCCGTCGCCCCACACCAGTGGGCGACATCCTCACGAGGGTCCGGGACGATCGTCCCCGGGCTCTGGCCGCGTACCGGGCCGCGCGCCGGCCGGCATCGGCAAAGACGAGCGAAGCGTCCGGACGTCGGCCGATCAGGCGCAGCACTGAGAGAACTTCGTCGGTATCGACGGTGCCGTTGCGCTCGGCGGACTGCCGGTAGCGCTGGATTTGGGCCGCGACGGTCGGGCTGAGGCCCAGACGGCGAACCACGATCTCCTCGGCCAGTTCGTCCATGCCATCCTCGACAGGAGTGTCCAGGTTGCGGAGGGCCTCGAGCAGGCTGAGCGGAATGAGTGCGGCTACGGTGGGTTTCGGCACGGGAGTTGGCGCGGAACATAGTCCGCCACGCGCGCCTGAGCCAGTGGTTGTCGCATCAGGGCGCAATGACTCAGGACTCCGGGGCGGCTAGATTGGTCCCATGGCCGAGCCGTCTGCCGCAGGACGTCCCTTCGATGAGGAGGCCCTGCCCCATCTCGACACGTTGTACCGGGTTGCGTTGCGTCTCACCGCTGATCCGACGTTAGCGGAGGATCTGGTGCAGGACACCATGCTCAAGGCATACCGTTCCTGGAAGCAGTACCGGCCAGGCACGAATGCCCGAGGATGGCTTCTCACCATCTTGCGGAACACCTTCATTAATGATTATCGCCGTCGAAAGCACGAGCCCATAGCGATGGATCTCGAAGCCGTCGAGCCCCATGCGCTGTACCGATCGGTTCAGGATACCGACCCCGAGGGCACCTTCTTCTCCCAGATCGTGGATGCCAAGGTTATCGAGGCGATCGATGCATTGCCTACGGACTTCCGGGAAGTCCTCGCGCTGAGCGATATAGAAGGAATGAGCTATGGCGAAATCGCTGAGACGCTCAAGATCCCGGTTGGAACGGTGAAGTCGCGGCTCTTCCGCGCCCGCCGCCAGCTACAGGCTGGCCTCTACGCCCATGCGGTAGAAATGGGATACATCAAACCACGGGAGCCGGCCCGATGAGTCGCCTCGATTGCGAAGAGGCCTTGGCGCATCTCGACGATTACCTGAAACGGGAGCTGACCCCCGATATGCTCGGAGAGGTTCGAACCCACCTGGAGCGGTGCCGCGACTGTGAAGGTTACGCCCGGTTCGAGCAAAGCTTCCTCATGATGCTCGAAAATCGCGCTCAGAAAGAAACCTGTCCGAACGAAGTGCGCGCCCGGATCGTTGCAGCGCTGCGGGCGGCAGCGAGAGGCAGCTGACCACAGTCCCGCTGGCGCTCGCGGCTGCGGTGTCCATGGCCGCGGCCCTGGCGGCCTGGCGGGCACGAACCCTGACGATTACCGGCGCGGCAGCCGGTTGGAGCATCGGGGTGGCCATCCTGTACGGAACCGGTTGGGAAGGCGGCGCAGTGCTGGCCGCCTTCTTCGTGTCGAGTAACCTGATTTCACGAGCCCCGGGCTCGGCCTCCACAAACCGCCTCGACCCGAAATCCGATCAACGGGATCACTGGCAGGTATACGCCAACGGAGCAGTCGCCGCAGCCGGCGCAATGGTCGGCCGCATCGATGGTGAGCTCGGTCTCTGGTTGCTGACGATCAGCCTGGCCGCAGCCGCCGCCGACACCTGGGCAACCGCGGCCGGCAGGTGGAGCGCGGTCCCCGTCCGCCTGGTTTGGTCTGGCGAGGTAGTACCTGCGGGAACGAATGGGGGCATGACCCCGGCAGGAACAGCGGGAGCCGTTGCTGGAGCGCTGATCATCAGTGCGATCGGAGCTGCCGCGTCCGGTCAGTTCATCCTGCTGCCGGCGGGAACACTGATAGGTTTCGTGGGGATGGTCGCGGACTCCATGCTCGGGGCGTTCGTTCAAGGACGCTTTCACTGCCCTGCTTGCAATGCGGCCAGCGAATGGCGGATTCACCGCTGTGGTGGCGCGACGAGGCGGGAAGGCGGGATTGCATGGCTGAACAACGACGGCGTCAACCTTCTGGCAACGGCACTGGCCGGCGGAGGCGCCCTCGTGGCGTGGTACTTCCTGTCGCCCAGCTCCTGAGCGTGACATAACATGTCCCGGTCTCACGATCGATACGACGTGCTCGTAGCAGGGGCAGGCCCCGCCGGGAGCGCCACGGCTACCCTGTTGGCGCGAGCCGGCTATTCTGTTCTGGTGGTAGACCGCGCCTCATTCCCACGAGACAAGGCTTGCTCGGAGTACATGAGCCCTGAAGCGGTTCGCATTCTCGCCCGCCTCGGAGTAGTGGAGGTCCTGGAGCAGGCGGGCGCGTTTCCGCTGGAAGGGATGAAGGTCACCGGCCCCCGCGGCTCCACCGCTCATGGCAAATTCGCCCTTGCCGGCGACCCGTACCGGCCTACCGGCCTGTCGATTTCGCGCCGGGTCCTCGACAGTGAATTGCTGACCGCCGCCCGGAGGGCAGGCGCTGTTGTCCTGGAGAGAACCCGGGTCGAGGAGCTGCTCTACGATCGTGGTGGGGTCGCAGGCGCAGTAGTTTGCGACGAATCTTCGCGGCGAAAGAGTCTGTGGGCCCGGCTCACGGTTGGAGCCGACGGGCTCCGGTCCGTCGTAGCCCGGCGGCTTGGCCATCGCAGCCACGGCAGCTCTCGCCGCATGGCCTTCGTTGCCCATGTCGCCGGGGTGGCGGACATGGGCCCGTCCGCGGAGCTCCACTTTCGCGATAACGGCTACATCGGTCTGAACCAGATCGGAAACGGGCAAACCAACGTCGCGCTGGTTGTGCCCACGGAGCGGGCTGGTGCTGCAGGCGGCCGGATGCGCCGTTTCTTTTCCGAGACGCTGGCTGAGTTTCCCGAGATCAATGCCCGGGTCGAAGCCGGCGAGGTCGTCCGGCCGATTCTTGCCACCGGACCCTTTGCGGTCCGGTCCTCCCACGTGATCGCGCCGGGGGCCCTCCTGGTAGGAGATGCCGCTGATTTTTTCGACCCCGCCACCGGAGACGGGATCTACAGCGCACTTCGGGGGGCCGAGCTGGTCGCCGCGGCTGTGGCGCCCGCATTGAGCCAGGCGGGACCTGTCACCCGGGAATGCCTGATGGAGTACGCCCGGATGCGCCGCCAGGTCTTCGCAGGAAAGTGGGTACTGGAACGGATGATGGATCAGGCCCTGCGCTTCCCCCGCCTGTTCGATCGAGCCGTGTCACGCATCGGCCGGCGGGAGGGGATGGCACACACGATCATCGGTTTGGCGGGCGGCTTCGTCCCGCGGCGCGAGGTTATGAACCCGGTCTTTCTCGCGCGGATGATGGTGTGAAGCCCTCGGTGATAGACTCGGCGCAGTTCCGCCAGCTGCTGGGCCGATTCGCGACCGGCGTAACGGTCGTCACTGTCGGGACACCGGAAGGGAAGCCTCTCGGCATGACCGCCAACAGTCTGTGCTCGGTATCGCTCCACCCGCCGCTGATCCTGCTTTGCATCGATCACGAGGCCGAGCTGCATGACGTGATCGTTCAGGCTCCTGAGTTCGTGATCAACGTCCTGAG
>DATFFX010000249.1:0-2963 GCA_035249825.1 Gemmatimonadales bacterium
CAGCTCCGAAGTAATTGTGCGTTGACCCCGCCGCTTCTGGTTGTATGCCAGCCCGAAGCGATGCGCCTCATCCCGCGCTCGCTGCAGCAGCCTGAGGGCGGGACTACGCCGCGGAAGCCGGAGGCTCTCCGATCGGCCCGGCAGGAACACCTCTTCCTCCCTCTTCGCCAGGCTGACCATCGGCAGCTCCGCCAATCCGAGTCTCTCGGTCACCTCAACCGCGGCGCTGAGTTGGCCTTTGCCGCCGTCGATGACGACGAGGTCCGGCATCGGCAGATGCTCGTCCTTCCGGCGCGTGAAGTATCGGGTCAGCACCTCTTGGATCGCGGCATAGTCATCCTGCTGGCCGACCCCCTTGATCTTGAACTTGCGGTACTCGCTCTTTCTCGGCCTGCCCGCCTCGAACCAGACCAGTGAGCCCACGGTATCGCGTCCCTGGTTGTGAGAAATATCCACACAGATGAAGCTGCGCGGCACGACACTGAGCCCCAGATCCCGTCCCAATGCGTAAACGGGGTCCTCAGACCGCTCCTCAGTCTCGAACGACTCGATGCGCAGGCTCTCGAGCAGATGCCTTGCATTCTGATCCGCCAGCTCCAGCCAGCGTTGCGCCGTCCCTCGTCGAGGCACCAGCCAATCGGTTGCGGGCAGAAGCTCGCGCAGCGTATCCCACTCTGCCGGCGGCATCGGTATCACCAGGCGGCGTACCCTGCCTTCCACCGGGACATAGTAACGCACCAGAAATGCGCTCAACACGGAGCTGTCGTCCTCCTCCTCGACGCCTTCGAGAAAGCGGTGCTCGCGACTCACCACCCGGCCATCGCGGACTCGCAGCAGAACGCCCACCGCATCGTCCCCATCTCGTGCGTACCCGATCACGTCGGCATTACCGGTGCCCATCACCTCCACACTCGCCGGCTCCTCCAGGCGATCCAGCCAGCGCAGAGCGTCCCTCATCTCTCTGGCCCGTTCGAAATCCTCACGAGCGCTCGCCTCCAGCATTGCTTCGCGGACCCGGGTCCTCACGTCCTGCGTCTTGCCCTCCAGGAACTCCACGACATCGGTCACCATACGCTGATACTCGGGGAGATCCTGCCAGCCCATGCACGGAGCTCGGCATCGGCCGATATAAAAGTCCAGGCAGGGACGCTCCCGGCGCTCCTCCGGCAGCCGGTCCTGACAGCTTCGCACGGTGTACAGCCGGCGGATAATCGCCAGGGTGCGCCGAAGCTGGCCCACATCGGTATACGGCCCGAAATAACGCGCTCCGGGAATGTCACGCCGCCTGGTTACCAGCACTCTGGGAAAAGGCTCAGCCAGGGTCACCGCGATGGAGGGATAGCTCTTGTCGTCCTTGAGCCGGACGTTGAACCGGGGCCGGTATTCCTTGATGAAGTTGTTCTCGAGCAGGAGGGACCCGGCCTCGCTCGGAACGACGATAGTATCGACGTCGGCAATCAGGCGTTGAAGCAGCCGGTTGCGCGGGCTGTCCGGATAATCCGTAGCGAAGTAACTGCGGACCCTGCTCCGCAGACGCTTGGCCTTGCCGACGTACAGAACCTCTCCGTCCGCGCCCTTCCACAGGTACACACCCGGTCCTTCCGGCAGCGTATCGAGCTTCCGCTGGAGCTCTTCGGGAATGGGGGGAGTGGTCAAAGCAATCTCGCTGGAGCGAACCAAGAGCCAGGCACGAAGGGCGATGACGCGTTCAGGAGCCCATGACTCGGCCGATAATCCGTCGCGCCTGGGGCACCCCGAGGGCGATGCCGATGGCCAGATAGGCAGCGGTGTACATACCCAGGGAAAATAACGCTACAATCAGGGGGTGTTGCCCCTGGAGCGCGAGCTTCACCACCCAGCCCGCGGCAACCGCCGCCCCTGCGCCGACCCAAAGCTTCGCGAGGAACTTCACCGGAATCTTGGTCGGGCCCAACTGACGTGAGGCTCCCCGTTTGAGCAGGAAGAACTCGATCCAGGCCGCCAGTCCGGACGCCAGCGTGATGCCGGCTGCTCCCCAGCGCGCTTCAAGTCCAAGCTCCCCCGGCAGGTGAATCGCGAACAGGTACCCCAGCCCAATCGTCAGTGCGACACGGACCAGGGCGAATCGGAGCGGGGTCCGGGTATCCTGTAGTGCGTAGAACGTGGAGGCGTACAGCCGTCCCCACGTCGAGGCGAGCAGACCAAGCGCGGAGCCCGCGAGAATAGCCCAGACGTACACGGTCATGCTGCGGGTGAATGCACCTGTCTGGTACAGCGCCCCTACGACTACGTCTCCCAGTCCCAGGAACAGCACCGCCGAGGGGATGACGAAGAAGGCAATCTGACGCAGCCCGGCATCGAGCCTGGTCCGGAGTCCCCTCGCCCGCTCGCTCTCGGTGCCGGCAATCCGGGACATCGCCGGAAGCTCCGCAGCTGACACGGACATGCCGAAGAGACTGACTGGCAAGGTGTAGAGCACCTGGGCATAGGCAATGGCAGCTACGGCACCGGTTGGAAGAAGGCTCGCTATGATCGTGTCGATGTAGGAGCTGATCTGGACCACACCGCGTCCGATGAAGACCGGAACCGAGTTGCGGATGACGGTGACAACTGCTTCGGCTCCTCGGCGCAGTGACGGTGCCATCCCACCCAGGAGCCCTACCACTGTCGGCATCTGCACGCCGAGCTGGAGCGCGCTTCCTGCCACCGACCCCCAGGCCGCGATCTGCGCCAAGCGATAGCCGGCCCCGGCGTCGCCGAACGCCAGCAGAGTGGCGATGATCGCGAGGTTCCAGGCCACTGGCGCCGCATACGAGAGAAAGAACCGGCCGTGACTGTTGAGTACTCCGAGGCACCACGCCGAGAGGACGAGGAGCCCGCCTCCGGGAAAGAAGATGCGGGCCAATCGAATAGTCGCGTCGCGTTTCTCGCCTTCGAAGCCGGGAGTGAAAATCGTGACGAGCACGGGAGCGAGCAGCACACCG
>DATFFX010000250.1:0-5612 GCA_035249825.1 Gemmatimonadales bacterium
ACTCACCGAGAAGCGTCACCGCCGCCAGGAGAGTGACCAAAGGCTCGACGTAGAGAAACGCTGCAACTTGGGAGGTTTCGATCCGCTGTAAAGCTGCGTACCAGAACCAGTATCCCAGCCCCGAACAACCGATGCCCAGAAACGCAATGGCAGCCAGGCTCGAGGACGACAGGCCTCGATATTCCTGCCAACCAGCCGCGTTCACGAACAGTGGAATCAGCATGGTCCATCCGGCAAACATCACTGCAGCGATCGCCGTGGTGCTCCCCAGACGCTTCAGTGTGTCCCGGCCCAGGATGCTATAGATCGCCCAGTTCACGGTGCTGGCGAGGATCAACAGGTCACCCCGGGTCGAGGGGAGAGCGATGAGTTGGGCGGACAGCTCACCTCGGGTGATGACGAGCAGTGCACCAAACGCACCGAGAAAAAGCCCGAAGACCTTTCGGGGACCGAATCCCTCGCCCAGAAAGACAGCTGCCAACACAGCCGACCAGATCGGAGTCAGGCCGATGAGCCATCCGGTCCGAACCGCAGTCGTCAGGGTGAGGCCGTGAACCTGCAGCATCTGGTGCACGAAGATTCCCACGAAGCCCATCAGAGTGAGAACCGGCCACGTGTCTCGCGGCGGGAGGAGTGACTGTCGTTTGATCAGGAGGATCAGGCAGAGGACTGCGGTTCCCAGAGCGAACCGGCTAAAGATCAAGGTAATCGGCGATACCTCTCGTAGCGCGGCCTTCGTTGCGACGAACGAGATGCCCCAGAAAACCACGGCCGCGAACGCAGCGAGCCTCGCGGCAAGAACCGTCCGTCTCAATGTCACTTGTAGACTCGCAAGATGTTCATGCCTCTTCCTTCGTGGCCTTCGTGGTGAAAACTGCGCAGGAGACTTGCTACTTCACAGATCCTGACGCATACCGCCGAGCTTTGATTCTCACACCGCTTGCCTGACCTTCGACCTCTGGCGACCTTTCAGCCATGGACCTCGATCACCTGATCTCGGAGCTGGTTGCGGGCAAGACTGCCGCACTGGCCCGGGCGATTTCGGTGGTCGAGAACGGCAGGCCCGGCTTCGAGCAGCTCCTCGCCGAAGTGCACCGCTCCGTTGGTAAGGCCCGGCGCATCGGTATTACAGGCCCGCCCGGGGCCGGGAAGTCCACTCTGGTCGAGCGCCTCGTCACCGCCTACCGGGCCGCCGGCCTCAAGGT
Source organism: Gemmatimonadales bacterium (assembly GCA_035249825.1). Classification (GTDB taxonomy): domain Bacteria; phylum Gemmatimonadota; class Gemmatimonadetes; order Gemmatimonadales; family GWC2-71-9; genus CAVVWJ01. The sequence continues at coordinate 1,206 of DATFFX010000250.1, forward strand.
CGCCGTCGTCGCTGTTGACCCCACCAGCCCGTTCACCGGCGGCGCACTCCTCGGCGACCGCATCCGCATGGAATCCGTGGCCCTCGATCAGGGCGTTTACATTCGGTCCATGGCCACCCGCAGCTCGCTGGGTGGTCTGGCGACTACTACTCGCGAAGTGTGCGATCTGCTGGACGCCGCCGGGTTCGATCGGATCCTGGTCGAGACGGTCGGCGTGGGACAGTCGGAGCTTGCCGTCGCGCGCATGGCGGACTCTACGGTGCTCGTACTGGTACCGGAGTCGGGCGACGCGATCCAGACACTGAAGTCTGGGATCATGGAGATCGGCGATGTTTTCGTGGTCAACAAGGCTGATCGAACCGGCGCGGAGAAGCTCCGGCAGGAGATCGAGGTTACGCTCGGCATCCGGAGAGGAAACGCGTTTCGGAATGTGCCGGCGCATCACGGAGTGCAGGCGTTAAGGCGGAAAGGCGGAAAGGCGGTATTGGGGGGCCCATCCTCATCCCAGGATGAGGCCACGTCACCTACCGCCGAACCGCCTTACCGCCCTACCGCCTGGGAGCAGCCGGTGTTGCTCACAGCCGCAGTAAAGAACGAAGGCATTCCCGATCTCGTAAGCGCACTTGATCAACACTATGACTATTTGCAGCGCTCCGGTGAGCTGGACCGCCGCAGGCGGCAGCGGCTCTCCGATCGCACCCGCGAAGTAGTGGACCGCGCCACCCGCAGGTGGATCTGGGAAGAGACTCGCGCGGAGCAGCTGATCGGTCAGCGGCTCGACCAGGTGGTTGCCGGCCGGCTGAGCCCCTATGAGGTCGCAGCCGAAGTTCTCGACGGCCTCAAACAGGGGGCGCGCATATGACGGCACGGCGGGCGAAAAGAAGCGGCGATGCAGCTCGATTGTCGGAGCAGGAACGGGAGCTGGCCCAGCTGCGGGCCGAGCTCACGGCCTGGCGAGCCCAAGCCGCCCTGCTGCCGGTTCGGCCGGATGCCAACCTCACTCCGGTATCCGGGGGTGGGGTTGAACCGGTGTACACCCCTTTGGATCTCTCGGAGAACATCGTCAGTGCCACCGGCCTGCCCGGGCAGTTTCCCTATACCCGCGGCATTCATCCGACGATGTATCGTGGCCGGCTCTGGACCATGCGCCAGTTTGCCGGATTCGGTACTGCGGAGGACACCAACGAACGCTACAAGTTCCTCCTGGAACGCGGTCAAACCGGACTGTCGGTCGCGTTCGACTTTCCGACCTTGATGGGTTACGACTCCGACCATCCGCGCTCGGAGGGCGAGGTAGGGAAGTGCGGGGTGGCGATCTCGAGCCTGGCCGACATGGAGACGCTGTTCGACGGCATTCCACTGGATCGGGTCTCCACCTCGATGACCATCAATGGTCCGGCGGCCATGCTCTTCTGTTTTTATGTCGCTGCGGCCGAACGTCAGGGCGTGTCCATCGATCAGCTGCAGGGCACCATTCAGAACGACATTCTCAAGGAGTACATGGCGCAGCACGCCTGGATCTTCCCGGCAGAGCCCGCCCTCAAGATCATCGTTGACCTCTTCGAGTGGGCAGCCGAGCACACGCCCAACTGGAATACGATCTCCATCTCCGGATACCATATCCGTGAGGCGGGGGCTACGGCAGCACAGGAGCTGGCGTTCACCCTGGCCAACGGCTTCTGCTATGTCGAGCACGGACTCGCACGGGGACTTCCCGTCGACAGCTTCGGGCCGCGCCTTTCATTCTTCTGGGACATCCACAATGACTTCTTCGAGGAGATCGCCAAGCTCCGTGCGGCCCGTCGGGTCTGGGCGAGACATATGCGCGAGCGCTACGGGGCCCAGGATCCTCGCAGCTGGAAGATGCGGTTCCATTGCCAGACCGCCGGGGTGACGCTGACCGCCCAGCAGCCGCACAACAACGTGGTGCGGGTGGCGTATCAGGCGCTCGCCGCGGTGCTTGGCGGCACTCAGTCACTGCATACCAATGCCCTGGACGAGACCCTGGCGCTGCCCACGGAAGAATCGGTGCGCATTGCACTCCGAACCCAGCAGATTATCGCCTATGAGACGGGCGTTCCAAACGTGGCTGATCCGCTGGGTGGCTCATACTACATGGAAGCTCTGACCGATCGTTTGGAGCGCGAGGCCGAGGGGTTGTTTGCCGAGATCGAGGCGCAGGGCGGGGTCGTCAGCGCGATCGAGTCTGGATGGTTCCAGCGCCAGATCGCCCACTCCTCGATGAGATTTCAGGCAGAGCTGGAACAGGAGCGGCGTATCATCGTCGGAGTGAACGATTTCGTGGAGGAAGCGGAGGCGCCGGTGGAAATTCTCCGGGTGGGTGATGCGGCGGAGCGCACACAGCGTGAGCGCATCGCCCGGCTTCGCGCCACGCGAAACCCGGCGATGGTTTCCGGGAAGCTCGAGGCACTTGGCCGCGCCGCCACGAACGACGAAAACATCATTCCAGCCATGCTCGACTGCGCACGTGCGTACTGCACGCTGTACGAGATCAGGCATGTGCTCGAGGAAATTTATGGGAGCTATCGCGAGCCGGTCTTCTTCTAGAGGTCGGGAAAGACGGAAAGGGCCTGTCCTGAGCGGAGCGAAGCAGCCTGTCCTGAGCGCAGCGAAGGACCGGGAACAGCTTGCTCTGAGCCAGCAGGCGAAGGGAGACGGAGTCTCCCGTCAGGTAACCAATGGACGCTCGCCACTGGCCGGAGTGTTGCAACAGCTCACCCAGGTTCGGCCGGGTAAGCACCGGGTCGTCACCTGCTACCTTAAGCTGGAGCCGCGCGACCGGTCACGCGGCAAGTACCTGATCAAAGTAAAAAACCGGGTGAAATCCGCGCTTCAGGCCTTGCCTCGCTTCGGGCTGGAACGTGAGTTGGCGGACGAGGTCGCCCGCGACTTGAACCGGGTTCAGGAATTTCTTCGTAACCCCGGCAATCTGCCTCATACGCAGGGGCTGGCCATCTTCGCCTGCGAGGGTATCGGGCTGTTCGAGATGGTGCCGCTTCCAGTGGTGCATCGCTCGCGGCTTTCGGTAGATGTCGGGCCTTTCGTGCGCGAACTCGCGTCGGTAGAGGAGGAATTCGGCCGCCTGCTGACCGTGGTGCTGGACCGGAGCCGGGCTCGATTCTTCGAGGTGACGGCGTATGAATGCCGCGAGCTGCCAGGGCTTCGCTCCGAAAGCACCAGAGGAAAGCGCTTTCATGGAGACCATGACGGAAGCAGCGGCTGGGGCGAGCACACCTATAACAACCGGATCCGGCAGGAGAAGCAGCGGCACTATGAGTCTATAGCCCGGGAGCTCTTTGCCATGGATCGCCGACACCCGGCCCATGGAATCGTGCTTGCCGGCCCGGGGGCCGAAGCGGGTGCGGTAGAGCCATTTCTGCACTCCTACCTCACGGAACGCTTGATCGGCACAGTGCGCCTGAATCCGAAAGACGCCTCCCCGGCCTCGGTGCACTCGGCAACTCTCGCTGTCCGCGAGGGCTTTGAGCGCGCCTCTGAGCGCGCATTGGTGCATGAGATGCTGGAAGGGATCGGAACCGGGTGGGGCGTGAACGGACTGGGTTCCACCTTGAAGGCGCTGGCGCGGGGGCAGATCCGGTCGCTGTTGGTCAATTCCGATGCTAGTGTACCTGGCTTTCGCTGCGGTGACTCCGGTCGCCTCGCGCTCACCGAACGGGAATGCGGCGGCGAGGGCGATCCGGTGCCGGTGCTGGATGTCATCGACGATGCAATCGAGGAAGCGTTGCGCCAGGGTGTGGACGTGAATGTGGTGTACGAGCCCGAGGCGCGAGCCGCCATCGAGAGCTTGGGCGCCCTGCTGCGCTTTCGTTGATCCCGGACTCTGCCCCCTCGCTTCGCTCGAGGCCCGTTCCCTCGCGTGGTTCCGGGAACGGGCTTCGCGCTGTGCTCTTCGATGCCGGAAACACGCTCGTGTTTCTGGACTACGAGCGAATGGCGGATGGCCTGCGTACTTCCCTCGGTATCTCGCTGAGCGCCGAGGGTCTTGCCTCCCGTGCCGGAGAAGCTTCGCGCGCGATGGAAGCATCGGGCGGAACCGACCAGGAGCGCGCCGCCGCCTTCCTGGAAGCGCTCTTCCGGCTCAGCGGCGTGCCGGAGGATCGCATGGGTGAGGTAGGTGAGTGTCTTCGCCGGATGCACGGCGAGCGGCACCTGTGGTGTACCGTCCAGCACCGCACCCATGCAGCGCTCGACCGCCTCAAGGCGGCAGGTTTGCAGCTCGGCATCGTGTCGAACAGTGATGGAAGAGTGGAGCAGGCCCTGACCGCCGCCGGTCTGCGCCAGTACTTCGATGTGGTGATCGACTCCAGCCTGGTCGGCATCGAAAAACCCGATCCGGCGATCTTCCGAGCGGCGCTGGACGCTCTC
>DATFFX010000251.1:0-2581 GCA_035249825.1 Gemmatimonadales bacterium
TCCCACGGATCGCCGCGCTGTCCAACGGTCTGTACCAACCGCAGGCGGAATGGTATCGAAGTTTCCTCTATGCAGAGGAGCGAGCTCGAGGACTCGATTTCGAGGAGGATCTTGCCTCGCCGGGCACCTTCCGCTGGGATCTGGGAAACCGGGATGCAGTACTGATTCTGAGTGTTGCTGGTGCCCTTCCAATCGGAAACGCCGAGGAAACATTCGCCAATCTGAGCCGAAGCGAGCGTGGCCGGCGGAGTCGGTTCGGCTCCCCACTCGAGCGTGCGGGCGACGCCTACCTGGTCCGCCGCGGCTCCGGCAGAACCATCGTGGCCGGTTATCCCTGGTTCACCGATTGGGGCCGGGACACCTTCATCGCGCTCCGTGGGCTCTGCATAGCGACGGGAAATCTGCCCCAGGCGAGATCGATTCTGCTCCAGTGGGCCGGACTGGTGTCATATGGGATGCTTCCCAACCGCTTCGTGGATCAGGGCGATTCTCCCGAGTTCAACTCGGTCGATGCGTCCCTCTGGTATGTCATCGCCGTCCACGATTATCTCCGCGCAGTGGAGGCGGCCGGCGGAAAAACTCCACCTGCGGACCACACGGCGCTCGCCGACGCTGTGACCGCCATTGTTGCAGGCTACAGTCGGGGAACTCGCTTCGGAATCCGCCTCGATACTGACGGACTCCTCGCAGCTGGTGAGCCGGGGGTCCAGCTCACATGGATGGATGCAAAAGTTGGGGACTGGGTGGTGACTCCGCGGATCGGGAAGCCGGTCGAGATTCAGGCACTATGGCTCAACGCGCTGCGCATCGCGGACCAGTTCACCACCGAGCACCGCGAGACCCTCGCGCAGGGGCTTCGCTCGTTTAACGAGCGGTTCTGGTATCCCGCCGGCAGACATCTGTACGACGTCATCGATGTCGATCACCAGCCCGGCGCGCTGGATCCCACCTTGCGACCGAATCAGATACTGGCCGTGGGCGGTCTCCCGTATGCCGTGCTCGATCAACGGCTCTCCCGTCAGGTGGTGGACACGGTGGAGTCGCGCCTGTGGACTTCGGTGGGGCTCAGGACTCTCACTCCGGATGATGCACGCTACGTAGCTCGCTATGAGGGAGACGTTCGCTCCCGGGACGGCAGCTATCACCAGGGCACAGTGTGGCCCTGGCTCCTCGGGCCATTCGTAGAGGCCTGGGTCCGGGTGCGGGGCGACACGCCGGCTGTTCGGGGGGAGGCACGCAGACGCTTCTTCGATCCGATGCTGGGACACCTCTGGCAGGCGGGGCTCGGCCACATCTCTGAGATAGCGGACGCCGAGCCACCTCACTCTCCCCGGGGATGCCCATTTCAGGCGTGGTCAGTCGGAGAGGCACTCCGGCTCGACCTGAGCGTACTCCGGGTGCGAGGCCAAGTCAGGTCCGTCACCGGCAGAAGCGCTCACGCTCTCATCCGCTGACTCGCGGGAGCCGAGACGTGCCTCGTCACTGGGCCGAGTATGCCATCGAGGCTGCCTTGCTGGGGACCTTCATGCTCTCGGCCTGCCTCTTCTCAACATTGCTGTTCTATCCCGTGTGGCCGGTTGCGCAGCTGATACCGGATGCGTTTCAGCGGCGGGTGCTCATGGGTGTAGCGATGGGAGCCACGGCCGTCGCGCTGAACTACTCGGCCTGGGGCAAACAGTCGGGGGCTCATTACAACCCGGCGGTCACACTCGCCTTTGCCCGGCTGGGAAAGATCGCACGGGTAGACGTCGTGGGATACGTGGCGGCACAGTTTGTGGGGGCCTTGGCCGGCGTCTTCCTGGCGGAACTCGCCCTGCGGACAATGCTCGCCCACTCAGACGTGCATTATGCCGTCACCCGTCCCGGCGCCGACGGAGTCGTGGTCGCGTTCATCGCCGAGGCGGTGATCTCATGGGTTCTCATGACCGTGGTACTGACCACGTCCAATCGGGTCAACCTGGCGCCATATACTGGCCTCTTCGCCGGACTCCTGGTCACTACGTTCATTGCCATCGAGGCACCGTTTTCCGGCATGAGCATGAATCCGGCGCGCACGATGGGCTCCGGATTCTGGGCGCACGACTGGACGGCCGTGTGGATTTACTTCACGGCACCACCAATCGGCATGTTGCTCGCGGCAGAGCTCTACCTCCGGCGCCATGGTCCGGCCGGAATATTCTGCGCCAAGCTGCATCACCAGAATGAGAAGCGGTGCGTCTTTTGTGAATACAGGACGGAGAAGACGGAGAGGACGGAGCGGGTGTTTAGAGAAGCTACGGTCCCTTCGCTGCGCTCAGGGTGACAACCCGCTCAGTCTCCTCGACCTCTCCGTCTTCTCCGTCCTCTCCGTCCCTCTCCGTCCTCTCACCTGGAACTTTTCCCGGTTCGCCTGCATTACACCCCGCGACATCGAAGAACATCCCAATACATCTGAGCGCGTCAAAGGAGACCAGCGAATGAAGCGGCGTACCTGGATCATCGGCCTCGCGGTCGTCGGCGGCATCGGTTGGTATGCGTTTCGGCCCGAGCTGCTGTTCGTGCGGACGAGTGTTAATGAAGGTTTGCCCGTTGCGGCGGCTCA
>DATFFX010000252.1:0-8013 GCA_035249825.1 Gemmatimonadales bacterium
CGGCACCTCGAAGCGGGTCTCGGTTTTTGCCTTGTAGTCGAAGTCCGGCACTGTCACTCTGGGGAGCCTCTTTCCCAGCGCCCGCTCGATGCTCCTCAAATCCCGCTCTTCCTCCGGTGCCACCAGCGTGAATGCGTCACCCGTAGCCTCCGCGCGAGCAGTCCGGCCTACCCGGTGAATGTAGTCCTCCGCCGCTGTCGGCACGTCGAAGTTCACCACATGCCCGAGCGCCTCGACATCGATACCCCGTGCAGCGATATCCGTCGCTACCAGGACCCGGTATTTGCCGCTCTTGAAGCCGGCCAGGGCCTCGCTTCGTTGCGGCTGAGAGCGGTTTCCATGGATCCGTTCGGCCTTGATACCATGCCGGGCCAGATGCTCGGCCAGCCGGTTCGCCCGATGCTTGGTGCGGGTAAAGACCAGCGCCTCCCGCATCTCCCCTCGCTGGAGCAACGTAACCAGCAAGGAGGACTTGAGCTCCTGAGGCACCGGGTAGACCGCCTGTGTTATTCCGACAGCGGGTGCCGGTCGGCGATCCAGCTGGATCGCTTCCGGATTGCGAAGCAACTCCCGGGTGAGCGATAGAATCGGCGCGGGCATCGTGGCGCTGAAGAACAACGTCTGCCGCTTGTGAGGCAGATGCTTGAGGACTCGGCGAATATCCGGTAAGAAACCCATGTCCAGCATGCGGTCGGCTTCGTCCAGCACGAGGTACTCGACGCCACTCAACTTGGCATAAGAAGCCTTGAAATGATCCAGCAGGCGTCCTGGCGTGGCGACCAGCACGTCCACTCCACTCCGGAACGCGTGCTCCTGAGGTCCCATGCCCACACCGCCAAAAATCGCAGCGCCGGTGATCGGCGTGTGTACCGCGAGATCGTTCAGATCCTCGAGAATCTGAGCCGCAAGCTCACGGGTCGGTGTGAGCACCAGGGCTCGAGTGACCCCACGGGGCCGGTCGATCAGTCGGCTCAGGATCGGCAGCAGGAAGGCAGCAGTCTTGCCGCTGCCGGTCATGGCACAAGCCAGGACATCGCGCCCCGCCAGTGCGGGTGGAATCGCGGCCTCCTGAATCGGTGTCGGCCTGGTGAACCCAAGCTCCTTTATACCTTTGAGGAGCGCAGGATGAAGCTTTAATCCGCTGAATGGCACGGTATTCCTTTATGTTTTGCCCGGCGCCTGATACTTGGATGGCCAGCTCCGGACGCGATTCGATGTCGGGGCGAAGCTGACGTCCACGGTGTATCCGTCGGCGTGGATCAGGGCGGCGAGCAGCCGTTGGGCACTCTCCTGCGCATGTGCGGCAACGCCGAGCTCACCCGCGGCACTCACCAGCTGTTCCCGCGCAAGGTGGTAGATCGTATCCCGGTCCGCGGGGCGGAACGGATTCCACAATCCGCTCCGCTCGTCATATGTCCGCAACTGGCTCACCTCGACGCTCAGCACCTTCGCGGGAGGCAGCACCACCTGCACCGTGCGCTCCCGGTGATCGAGATCCACCTGGATTCCCTCATCCAGATCGATTCCTGCCATCACCTTGCCGGTAACGACGACCAGCGACCGCTTAGTCGAGCCCAAGCGCCGGTTCTGGTACACGACCACATCGCGAAGCGTAGTTTCGCTGGTGACAAGCTGCGCGACCGAGCGCACGCGCTCCACCACTATGCTGTGGGTAACTTCCGTCTGATTTCCACCCGGTAGCAACCGGCGAGCAACTGGAGAGAAGCGCTGAACGGCAATACCAATAAGGAGGAGGGCTCCGCCGAGCAGAAGGAGGGAGAGAAGAACCGCCGCGGCCGGTCGGCGGCGCCGGGAGTCGGCCATACCGCCGCTCAGAACTCCCGGTGCTTCATGTCCTTGAACAGGCGCTTGGTCTCGGCTTCCTCTTCTTCCGGCTTCTGCCGTAAGGTTGAATCGAACTGCGCAGCCCGGTCACGCTTTGGAGTAACCACCTTCTCCGCATTCTTCTTGGCGAGGGCGGCTATCCGCTGATCTTCCCGCTTCGACATTGCACCTCCAGGTTGAGAACCGCGCGGATCCTACAGAACATACATCTGGGCCTGCCCGATACTCTGCGTCAATTCCGTGGCGGCCTCCCGGAGTCCCGCCAGCTCCCGATGCCGGCCGCTGACTGCGCCGGTTCGCAGGTCTCCGCCCAGCCCGCGACTCATCTCAGTGGCCCGCCGAATTCGAAAGCGCTCCTGAAACCCCTTGTAGTCATCCCCGCCAGCCGCGCTCAAGAGACCCCAGAGCCTGAGCCGAACGTCATCGAGCGCACTCTTGAAGTCTTCCAGGTCATCCAGCGACGCCTGACCGTCCGCAAGGCTCTCCTCGATGGCGGATAACGTGACGTTGAGCGTTGCGACCTGCTGTTGGAAAGTGGGCCGAGCCATTGGTCCCTCCCGCTTGGGTGCGACCACTCTGCGCCTCGGCGTAAAGAATCCCTGTTAGGTCCGCTCGGGCAAGTCCCGGCCTCGCTGCTGCGTAGATGGCTCCGCCTCGACGTTTGCAGTCATGAGAGGCCAGCGGAGCCTAGCGCCAGGGCTCCGACTGAGGTCTCGGCGGGTAAGGACTGACCAGGTGGGATGCCACCCTTCTCAGCGTCTGGCACCATTGAGAAATCGCTTTATATGAACGCCATAAGTGTATACAGACTACCGCCGTAAATCCTATCACCGTATCAGCTGATCTTCCCTCGACTACGAAGAGATACCATAGCCGCGAGCCATGGCAGCTGCAAGGAAAATCATGAGGACGACGACTACGGCCTGAGCATAGCTGATCCGGGCAAGAGCTGATGCGGCGTGGGTCGGAGGCAGCTCTCCTTTCGCTACCTGGCGCCGCCAACCGACCAATGTAATTATCGGCCAAACCTCCAGCGCCAGGATCAGGACCAGAAGCGCCATCTTGGTCAGGAAGAAATGATTCTCAAGGTAGTAAGCGGTGTCCTTCTCGAGGCCGGCCAGCAGACGCCAGACGCCGGTACTGATCCACAGGAACGCGGCTACCCCCCACCACGTATCAGCCAGGAACACCGACCGTAAGCCTGCTGCATCGAGACGTGAGGACAGCGAGCGCCCCCTGGCCCAGGCGGCGCCCAGGCCGATGCCGAGCGCAAGGAGGTGTAGGCTGGCCAGAAGCCACCGAGCGGTCATGAGCTGCAGCCTTCCGCGATCAGCACATCGGTCCGTTCAAGGTACGTGCGTGCTCTGCGCACCTGCGTCATTACGGGACCGCCGCCATAGCATGATCAGCATTGCAAGCAGGTTGGCAAAGGCGCAGGCAGCGCCAATCAGGATCAGAGCCCTGGCGGTATACCGGAGCACCGCCAGCCCCTCGATATCAGCGGCGACGACGATCAGCTTGGCACTGAGGAGGGCAGCGGCGGTGGAGAAGAGGATCAGCTGAAGCAGCAGCAAAGGACGGTACCCCATGCCTGCATACAGCCAGTACATCGCGAGACCCACGAGCAGCCATGCCAGCAGGCCGGTACGGGTGCTCTGTCCCAGCGGCAACTCCCGAATGATCGGCACTACCAGCAGGCCCAGGGCGGCGAGCATGAGCAGCAGCCTCCAGCTGGCGCGCCACAGCTCCCGTGGGGACGCATCCTCCGCCGTGCGAATGGCCGGTTGCGTGTTCACTGATCCTCACTAGTCATGATAGTTCGTGTACTGAGAATACAGCCCCAGGCCGCTCCATTCTACGTGCATTCGCGCACTTCCGTAACGCCCTGAACCAGGTTGGAGCCAGACACGGGGGAAAGGTGGATCCCAGGCAACCTCCCCCACAAACCCGGCGCTGGGCCTCGGCCGTAGGTCATGACATCCTCCCGCATCGTTTAGGGGCAGGACCTCGCACCCGATACTTTTGAGCGATGATACCTCTCCAGGACGCCACTCGCACCGGGCTCGAGCGGATCCCCACGATCATCGTGGACGACCACGATGAGCTGGGCCGTCTCGTCGCACGGCGGATTGCGGAGCTTATCAGGCGCAAGCACGCGGCCGGACAGAGTACAGTGCTCGGCCTGGCCACCGGTTCGACTCCGATCGGTGTATACCGCGAGCTGGTCCGCATGCATTGCCAGGAGGGCCTCAGTTTTGCCGACGTGGTGAGCTTTAATCTGGACGAGTACTATCCGATGGATCCTCGCAGCCTCCACTCCTATCATCGCTTCATGTGGGAGAATCTGTTCGACCAGCTGGATATCTCCCCTGCCAACGTCCATATCCCGCGTGGCGACATCCGGCGAGAGGATATTCCGGCCGAGTGCGGGCAGTATGAGAAGGCGATTCGAGATGCCGGGGGGATTGACCTTCAGCTGCTGGGCATCGGGCGTACCGGTCACATCGGCTTCAACGAGCCGGGCTCCGGGGCAGAGAGCCGGACCAGGTTGGTGACGCTCGACCTGGTGACCCGGAAGGATACTGCCGCCGACTTCTTTGGAGAGGAGAACGTACCGCGCGAAGCGATCACGATGGGAGTCGAGACCATTCTCGAGGCCCGCGAGATTCTCATGCTTGCCACGGGGGAGCACAAGGCCGATATCGTACGGCGAGCGGTAGAGGGGGAGGTCGACCACGAGGTCGCGGCCACATTCCTCCAGCGGCACCCCAACACGACGTTTTATCTCGACCGGCCGGCGGCAGCCGGCCTCACCCGTGTGGCCACGCCCTGGCTTATCGGCCCGATCGAATGGACCAGCAGCCTCGTGGTCCGAGCCGTCGTCTGGCTGTCTCACCGGACCGGGAAGGCGATCCTCAAGCTCACGCAGGCAGACTACGCCGAACACCGCCTGTCGGCACTCGTGGCCCGTTACGGCTCGCCCGGCGCACTGAATGGTGAGGTGTTCAACGCCCTTGGATCCAAGATCCGCGGCCGTTCCAAGCTGCCGCGGGAGAAGCGCATCGCCTGCTTCTCGCCCCACCCGGATGATGACGTGATTTCAATGGGCGGCATCCTGCACAAGCTGGCGGTCAACGGTAACCAGATCACGGTCGCCTACATGACCAGCGGCAATCTCGCCGTCTTCGACCACGACGTCCGGAGGCATCTCGATTTTCTGCGCCGCCTGGCCGAAGAGCAGGACCTTCCCAACGAAGCTGCCGATGCCCTGCGGCTTCGGATCGAGCGTTTCCTGGCCGCCAAGCGCCCCGGCGACGTCGATATTCCTGAGGTGCAGGACACCAAGCGCATCATCCGCGAGTCGGAGGCGGTTGCCGGCATACGCACGCTGGGGCTCGACGATCGAGCCGCACGCTTCCTCGACCTTCCTTTCTATCATACTGGAACGGTCAAGAAGGATCCTGTTGGAGAGACAGATATCGCCATCGTGCGCACATTGCTGGAGGAAGTGCGGCCCGACCTCGTCTTTGTCGCCGGCGACCTCTCGGATCCCCACGGCACCCACCGCCTCTGCAAGGAAGCTGTCGAGCGTGCGCTGGACGAGGCTGTTGCCGCAGGCCTGAAGCGGCCCGAGATATGGCTGTACCGTGGCGCGTGGCAGGAATGGGGGGTGACCGAGGCAACCTGGCTGGTTCCACTCTCACAGGAAGAGCTGCGACTCAAGATACAGGCGATCTTCAAGCACCAATCCCAGAAAGACACCGCTCCCTTTCCCGGCCCTGATGAGCGCGAGTTCTGGCAGCGGGTGGAAGCTCGGAACAAGGGAACCGCCGCGGAGCTGGATCGGCTGGGGTTGGCCGAGTACTTCGCGATGGAAGCGTACGTGGTAGAGCCTTACCGCGGGCCCGAGTCATCGGCGAGCAGCTCCTCGCCGGCGTAGGCCTATCCGCGCACTTCCGGGTGCCGCCTGCTCTGCATTAGGCACGTCCCCTCATCTTCGCCACCCACCATCTCAACCCCACAAACAGAAAGCGCCAGTCGTGCAGGAACTCCGGTGGTTTCCCTTCAATCGCGTGTCCCAGGAATTGGAAGAACCAGCCGGTCAGAAACAGAGCGAGCGCAGTCATCCATAAACCTTCGACCCATATAGCTGCCACGAACAGTGGCAGCGAGAGCACGATCAGCGGAATACCCAGCGTGTGGCAGAAACGGTTCACGGGATGTTGATGACTGCGGCCGTATTGTGCGATCCATTCATCCCAGCTCTTCCCGCCAAGCATGGAGACCTCCTGTTCTTCCGGTCGGGGTAATCGTACCTGCCTGCGAGTATCAGTCTTTGACCGAGATGCCCGGCGTAGCCGAGCGCGGCTGTCCGGTGGTTCTATGGTTCGCTCAGAACGCGGTATACAACCCAGTGCTGTGAACCAGGAACGATGTACGGCGCCAGAGCCTCCGAATGGGCCCGGAACCGGGGTGCGGCCATGCTTCCGAGCGCTGTCTCGAAGTCGGCTAACGACGCGAAGTAGTACTCGTCCACGACGTGAGAGGCAGATTCCCCGATAAATCCAACGAGCAGGCGTGCCCCTCGAGCCAAGCGGAACTCCGAGCTGGCGAACTTGTCGGCTCCCCATTCTCTCATGATCCGGACTGCCTCGGCCTGTTTGCCATAGACGATGTCCAGATGCCACTGACAGACCAGCATGCCTCCTCCTTTCACCCGGTATTTCCAGCCTTCCAGATGCTGTCGTGCCGTTTGAGCAAGCAATATGCATGAATCCCGGTTTACGGTTGCTGGTACGGAAGAGCCGGCCAGACCCGTTCGAGATCACCGCGCTATACTCCGGGATGAAAAATTCCTGGACGGGTCCTGCCGCACTACTCTGGCGGGGAATTCGGTTGCGCTGTCCAAACTGCGGCGGCGGACCGTTATTCGTGAACTGGGTCCGGATGCGAGCTCGTTGTCCTGTCTGTCACATGAAGCTGGAGCGCGGGGAGGAGGGTTATCAGGTCGGCGCATACATGTTCAACATCATAGCCGCAGAACTGATTTTTGCGGCGATCTTTCTTGGCATTCTCGTCTTTACCTGGCCTGCGCCGCCCTGGGACCAGCTCCTGTACGGCGGTCTTGCCATTATGGTGATCGCACCATTCCTGTTTTATCCATTCTCCAAGACGATCTTCCTGGCCTTTGATCTGATCTTCCGACCGGCGATCCCGCAGGATTTCGAGTAGGCGGGTCTCCTCCTGCTGCTCCGGTACGCCCCTGCAGCTCGCAGAAGCTCTGCCGCTATGTGCCATGATAAGGGAGCCGGCGAACAGTGCCGAGACGGAGACCTTTGTGCGTCAGCCCTGGCGGAGCAAAGCGCCGAGGCGCTTGGGTGCTACGAGCAGATACGCGTCCTGCAAGAGATCCTTGAGATCTTCCCAGCCCGCCCCGTCGAGCCATACTCCGATCCAGCCGCTCGGGCCAACATACGGTGGGACGAAGTAGTGGTCAGGCTGCGCCTTGACCATTATCGCCTGGTTCATCGCAGCGGCCTTGACCCAGACAGCTGGCCGGCCCGCGCCGTGGTGGTTATCCGGGCTCGCGTACATGGCAAAAAGCTTGTTGCGCACCCGGAACGTCGGCTCACCCCAGGCTTCGACCTCGTGCGCTTCGGGCAGAGCGAGACAGAGCCTGCGCAACCGGTTTAACGCGCCAGTGGGCACCAGCTCAAGCCAGTGGGCCCTTCCCCGTGAACTGAATCAAGGTGGCCTCGGGCGTCCGGCTGTTGAAGTGAGTTTCACTCACGTTCGCCATGCCGCGCTGCCCGTTGTCGAGTGTCAACCAGATTCGCTCGCTGGGAAGGAAACCGTCGGCGGTGCGGGACATGAACTCTCCATGCCACGACTGGCGGCCGGAGCTCGAGTCGGTCACGGCGACCCGCACGTCGACAGCCTTGAGCGCCTGCCGGTTCGACCGCTCGATGAGTGCTTTGAGGGATTGCATAAATACCTGCTTTCTCGTCTGAGTAAGTGCCGCAGTCTCACGCTCCGCTCACGCCGGCGCCGGCTGATGCTTGACCCACCAGTGCGGGCACGCTCGCGGCTCCAAACGCCTCCGGCGTGAATTTCTCCCTGGCGGTTCGACAACTCTCTGGTCGATTGAGTGGAGCTGGGTGACGGAGA
>DATFFX010000253.1:0-12020 GCA_035249825.1 Gemmatimonadales bacterium
CACGCATGCTCGTCTTCGGCCTGGCCGACACCTGCAAAATTTGACACACGCTTCTCTGGTCGTCGCAATCCGTTGATGCTGAATGGCTTACCCAGCTGTCGAAACTTTGGCCGGTGACAGCTTCTGCCCAGTTTGTAGATAAGCCCCTGGGGCAGGGGAAGATCCGCTGCGCCAGAGTATCAGGATGCCTATTCCGATCAAGACGATGATGACGCTGGTGAGCTGGGCCAGTGTGAAGGCGCCCAGGAAGCGATCGTCCTTTGCGCGCAGGATTTCAACGAGAAACCTTTCTACCCCCGCAAAGACGAGGTATAGACCAAACAGCCAGCCGACGGGACGACGGGCTCTGCGCAACGACCAGAGCACCGCAAAGGCGACCAGCATTGCGGCCACCTCATAGAGTTGAGTGGGATGAACTGCCAGCACGGCGCCGGGACTTACCCCTTCAGGGATCGGGATCCCAAAAAGGTTTCTGAGGTTCTCGGCGGTCGAAGGCGGTAATCCCTGGGGGAACTTGACTCCCCAGGGAAGGGTCGTGGGCCGGCCATAATCGTCGTTGACCAGAAAGCAGCCCACCCTGCCAAGGGCGTATGCCGCCGCGAGGGCTGGAGCACCGAGTTGCATGGTCCACCGGAGGGGTACGCGCAGGCGCCAGCCGTTCAGAATCACCGCCAGCGCCCCGCCGATGAAGCCACCGTACCAGACCAGCCCGCCACGGGAGAAGAGCGCGTCGGGGTCTCCTGTGAGGGCGACGTACCAGAGCTTGGCTCCTATGATTCCGCCGATGACCGCGGCAGCAACCATATCCGCAGCATAGTCTTCCTTGAGGTTGGCCTGGCGTAGCTGGAGAGCTATCAACCAGCCCCCCATCAGGAAGGCCACCATCAGCATGATGCCGTAGCCGGTAATCTCGATGGGGCCGAGATCCCACGTGAGCGGATAGACGTTCATGTATTCGTCCCGGATGAATGAGCCACGGGCACCAGGCCCGGGATCGGCAGGTCGTCGCGTGGTTCGAGATCCCACGTGCTGCGCTCGCCACGATGGAGACGCCATGCCCCAGCCGCTGCAATCATTGCGGCGTTATCGGTATTGAGGCGCGGGGAAGCTACGCTCAGCCGGGCCAGTCCCGCCAGCCGCTTCTGCAACTCTGCCACGAGAGCCCGGTTGCACGCCACGCCTCCACCTATCATCGCCTGAGAGTAGCCACTGGATTGCACCGCATGAGTAGTCTTGGCGACCAGTACCTCGATGGCCGCATCCTGAAATGCGCGAGCCAGGTCGGCCCGGTTCTCGGGAGATGCCTCGCCGGGGCTCGCGCCTGACTTCAACGCCCGCAAGACCGCGGTTTTCAGGCCACTGAATGAGAATGCGTAGCGATTTGGACTCTCGCGATCGAGCTCCTGAAGCATCGGCCGGGGCAGGCGCACCGCTCCTGGCCGGCCTTCGCGGGCGAGCCGTTCCAGCGGCGCCCCACCGGGATAGCCGAGTCCGAGGAGGTTCGCGACTTTGTCGAAGGCTTCGCCGACGGCGTCATCCAGCGTTTGCCCCAGAAGCCGGTACTCGCCCCAGGAGGGGACATCCAGGAGCATGGTATGGCCTCCGCTCACCAGTAGTCCGATAAAAGGGGGTTTCAGCTCATGATCTTCCAGGGTGGGAGCAAAGAGATGCCCCTCGAGGTGATTGATCCCGATGAGAGGCCGGTCGGTGCTGTAGGCCAGGGTCTTTCCGTACATCACTCCAACGAGCAGGGCTCCAACCAGGCCGGGTCCGGCGGTTACCGCGAAGCCATCAACCTGCGGCAGGCCGATACCCGCGTCGGCGAGGGCTTGCTCTACGACCGGAACGATCGCCTGCACGTGAGCGCGGCTGGCAAGCTCGGGCACGACCCCGCCGAAGATGCGGTGTACGTCCTGGGAAAGAGTAGCGAGGGACGCCAGTGTGCTGCGACCGGCCTCGGCGCGAACCACTGCCGCCGATGTCTCGTCACACGAGGTCTCGATTCCGAGGATCCACTCAGCCACAGGAGAGCCGCGAAAAGGTGGGCAACTAGCTGGCGGCTTCGTCCAGCAGGCGTTCCACGAGCGCGCGATTTACCGGTGAGCTCCAATCGTGCGCGCCAATAATGCGCTTAACTATGATCCCTTGCCGATTGATGAGAAAGCTTTCCGGGACGCCAGTCGTTTGATATGTCTGCTGAACGGTAGTGCTTCGGTCATGCAGCATGTCGAAGCTCAACCCGAGCTCCTGGCCAAACGCCCGTACATCCTCGGGGCTCCCCTCATCGATGCTGACGGCGGCGATCTTGAAGCCTCGGGGGGCGAGATCGCGGTACACCCGTTCCATCGCCGGCATCTCTACACGGCAGGGGATACACCAGGTCGCCCAGATGTTGACGAGAGTCACGGCCCCGTCATAGTGCTCGCGGAAGGAGACGGAATCGCCGGTGGCCAAATCAATGGCTCGAAAGTCGGGGGCCCGTGCGCCGACCTCCACCTGCTGGATATCAGGACCGAATCTGGTGAGCGCCACCGCACCGGCTATCAGGCCGGCTACGATCGCGCCTACGACTATCCACTGCTTCGACATCACTGGATCATACCTTCACCGCGCATTGCCGCTTGAGCTCCTGGATGGCGTGGGCCGGATCGGGTGCGCCGAAGACGGCCGTTCCCGCGACGAAAGTGTCGGCCCCCGCGCCCCATGCTTCCGTTATGGTAGTGGTGGTGATTCCGCCGTCTACTTCCAGCACCGCCGTGGAGCCGCGCCGCTCGAGGAGTGCGCGCGTGCGGCGGATCTTGTCCGTTGACTGAGGGATGTACGACTGTCCACCGTAACCGGGATTCACTGACATCACCAGCACCAGATCGATGTCGTCGATCACTTCTTCCAGCAGGTTGACGGGGGTGGACGGGTTCAAGGCAAGGCCCGCCAGCATGCCCAGCTGCCGGGCGGTCGCGAGATGGCGTTGTACATGTATCGTCGCCTCCGGATGAAACGTGAACACACTGGTACCGGCGTCGGCGAACTCGCCGAGATAGCGCTCGGGACGCTCCACCATCAGGTGAACATCGAGCGGGAGATTCGTCAATCGCCTCAGCGCGCGGACCAGGGGTGCTCCGAACGTAAGGCTGGGCACGAAATGGCCGTCCATGACGTCGATGTGCAACCATTCGGCGCCACCAGCCACGGCCCGCTCGATCTGCTCAGTGAGACGCCCGAGGTCTGCGCTCAACACACTCGGTGCAATGCGGACGGTCACTGCAACGGCTCGGGACCACGGCTGACTACCACCGCCACCGCGGCGCCGCGGGGGCGTCCCACACCGGCGGAGGGCCGGGTGGCGAGTACGACATCCGCTTCCTGGCCCCCGGGCACAGTATCTACCGATCCCACCCGCACGCCGGCAGCGGACATGATTTTGCTGGCCTGCGGCAGGCTCATCCCGACAATATCCGGAACCGCAACTAGAGAAGGCCCGGCGCTGACAACCATCTCCACCACGCTGTTTGGAGGCAGAATGGTTCCGGCAGGTGGGTCCTGCCAGATGATGGTACCACGAGGAAAGGCATCGCTGTGCCGTTCACCATCGAGCCGCGGCCGAAATCCCAGCTCCGTGAGTGCGCGACGAGCCTCCGGCTCGGTCAGCTCCAGAACCCGGGGCAGGGCATGCTCCTTCGTGAAGACGCTGCCAGGCGAGAGCCAGAGAACCGATATCGCATAGCCGACCACGAATGTGAGCACTATGAGCCCCATGTCTCGAAGAAACGCCCTCCACGCGGCGGATTCGAGGAGAGGACCGGATGACATATGGCGCCGGGCTCTCATGGACAACGCCGGAGACGTGCCGCGAATACGCCATCCATGCCGTGACGTTGCGGCAGGATCGCCAGATCTCCCTCCGGGGAGAGCAGGTTCTCAGAAACCACTCTCGTCCGCTCCCGCTGAAACTCGGGGTCGTCGGCGAGAAAGGCATCGACCTGAGCTCGATTCTCTTCCGGCTCCAATGAGCAGGTGGAGTAAACCAGCAGTCCGCCCCGTGGCACTACGACTGCTGCCTCTGTCAGCAGCTGCTTCTGCAGCCTCACCAGCGAGGCCAGGGCATCCGAAGTTACCCGCCACCGCGCATCCGGGTGACGGGCGAACGTGCCGGTACCAAGGCAGGGGGCATCCACCAACACCACATCTGCTCGCCGAAGCGGGGGGCATCGTCCGTCAGCGACGACGACCCACTCTCGTCCGCTGCCGGCTCGCGCGACGTTCTCAGCCAGCCGCTTTGCGCGTGCGGGACTCACCTCGCCGGCGACCACGGCTTCAGCTTGCCGGCCCAGGGCGATGGTCTTTCCACCCGGAGCGGCGCAGACGTCGTAGACGACTGCCCTGGAACCTATGTCCGCGAAACGCGCGAGAATTGCCTGCGCCGGATCCTGCACGATGAAGTCACCCTCACGAAAGCCGGGCAGATCCGCCGGCCGGCTCAGATTCGTGATCAGACCGGCTCCGTACGGGGCCGGTTCCACTTCGATTCCCGCTTCGCGCCATCGTCCGGCCAGCGAATCCTGTTCCTGCCTTGCCGGTTGAAGCACGAGCCGGGGCCGGCTGTTATTGCAACGAAGCAACTCCTGGGTCTCCTGCACGCCGAACGCCTGGATCCACCGGCGCACCAGCCAAACCGGGTGTGAATGCTCGACAGCCAGGCGCTCCGCGGTTTCGTTGCCCGAGGCTCGCGGTTCGGGAACGGCACCCGCTACCCGCCGCAACACGGCGTTGACGAACGCCGCCGCTCGCGTGCCGGCGGTGTCCCGGGCCAGCGTTACGCTGGTGTCGACCGCCGCATGATCCGGAACACGGTCCAGAGCCGAGAGCTGATAGGCACCCAGCCTCAAGATGTCCTGCAGCGCTGGAGCGACGCTGGACCAGCCTCGCGGAACCCAGGGGGCAATTCGGGAATCCAGTGCACTGCGTTGCCGCAGTACTCCCGCTGCCAGCTCGTGTGCCAGCCTTCGATCCAGGTCCGTGAGCTTTCCAACCGAGCGATCGAGAGCCAGCTCGAACGGTTTTCCCCCGCGAACCTGCTCCAGAATTTTCAGAGCCGCCTTTCTCGAGTCCAGGCCTGCGGATTCGGACATGAGCCTTTCACCAGGACGGGAGAAAGGGATCTACTCCAGCATCCCCGTGTTCGGGGTCGAAGGCATGGCTACTTCACGAGGCGGCATTCGGCCGGCGAGAAACGCGAGGCGTCCGGCTTCGACGGCGAGCCGCATGGCTGAGGCCATCGCTACCGGATCACGAGCCTCGGCGAGCGCGGTATTCATGAGCATGCCGTCAACGCCCTGTTCCATGGTGAGGCAGGCGTCGGAAGCGGTGCCTACGCCGGCATCGACGATTACGGGTACTGATAGCCTGCGCTTGATCGTGCGAATGCCGTAAGGATTGAGCAGGCCGAGCTCGCTGCCGATCGGCGAGGCCAGAGGCATCACCGCCGCGCAGCCGGCATCCTCCAGCCGCAAGGCGGTGATCAGATCGTCATTGGTATACGCCAGAACCTTGAATCCCTCTGCAACCAGCTCGCGAGCCGCGAGCACGAGGCCCTCGGTATCCGGCAGCAGGGTTTCCCGGTCGCCGATGACCTCGAGCTTGACGAACTCGTTGAACCCAGCTTCGCGAGCGAGCCGTGCATACCGGACGGCCTCGTCCGCCGTATAACATCCTGCGGTGTTGGCAAGGAGAAAGTAGTGGTTCGGGCTGAGGTGGTACAGGATTCCTTCATCCTTGGTGCGATCGAGGTTCACCCGCCGTACCGCCACGGTCACGATCTCCGCCCCGGATGCGTCGATGGCGTGTACCATCTCATCGTTGCTCCGGTACTTCCCGGTGCCGACCATCAGGCGGGAGCGGAAACGCTTCCCACCAATTGTCAGGGGCGAGTCGGTTGCGGGTTCGGTGTGAATGCTGGTCATGACCTGAAAGATAAGCGTGAGCGGTGAGCGACGAGCTGTTGAGGACTCATCCTCCTCCCACAAAGTGCACCAGCTCCACAGCATCGCCATCCGAGAGTGGGGTGTCACCCAACTGAGGACGACGAATGATCTTGCGATTGAGCTCTACCACAACGGTTCTCGGGTCCAGGCGCAGGTGGTGGAGCAGGTCTGATACCGTAGCCGGGGCCGGAAGCCGGCGCGGCTCGCCATTAACCTTGATGTCCAGCTCGCTCACCTGTCCTCCAGCCACGGTGTGAGCATCGCGAGTGTCGCCGCGGCAGGATCCGGCGCCTGCCAGAGCGAACGAATGGCTGCCACTCCGTACGCCCCGGCGGCCCTCAGCTCCCGGGCGCGCGCCGGCGTAACGCCTCCTATGGCGATCACCGGCACCCCCAGTCGGCTCACCTCGCTCACGAGTCCGGGGCCTGCCGCCGGTTGAGCCGGGTGACTCGGCGTTTCGTAGATGCTTCCAACTATCAGGAAATCCGCGCCCTCGTACACTGCCGCCTCTGCCTCCTCGATGCTGTGAACAGACCGTCCGATCCACCCCCGGACAAAGACCCGCCGCGCGTCGGTGGGCGCAAGATCGCCGCTCCCGAGCTGTACGCCCTGAACGGCCGCGGCGGCGGCAATGTCGGGCCGCCCATTCACGAACACCGCCGCTTCGGGAGGCCGGGCGAGCGCCGCAAGGCGTGATGTGGTCGCGGTGAGGCTTGCCGCGGTGCCCTGCCGATCGCGGGCGTGCAGGGCGATTGCCGGCCCTCCTGCCGCGATAGCTGCGGCGCGAATGCCGAAATCAGCAGCCGACACGATTGCACCGTCGGTGAAGGCGTGTACCCGTGGTAGTGGTCTCATGTCAGGCGCTTGCCCGGGGTAATGCCACGGCCACGCACCCACGCCTCTACCGATAATCGGGTCTTTCCAGCAGGTTGGACCTCGGTCACGGCCACAGCCCCACGGCCGGCTGCAATCACCAGTCTGCTGCCCGCCTCGAGAATTGTGCCGGGCTCTCCCGAACCCTGTACTTCCTCAGCGGTGAAAAACTTGATCGTGCTCCCGCCGAGGTTAGCCCATGCTCCCGGTGCGGGATCGAAGGCGCGGATTTGCCGGACCAGCAATGTCGCATCGTGTCCCCAGACCAGCCGGGCACCTTCCCGCTCAAGTTTGGGAGCATACGTGGCCCGTGAATGGTCCTGGACCTGTGGCCGGAGTAGGCCCCCAGAGAAAAGTGACAGAGCTTCGATCAAGGCGGAGGCGCCGAGCTCGGCCAGGCGTGCGGCGAGCGAGCCGGCTGTCTCACCGTCCCCGATCTCCGTGGTGGCACTGTGCAGGATTGGTCCGCTGTCGAGACCTTCCTCCATCTGCATTATGGTAATGCCGGTGTGACGGTCACCCGAAAGAATAGCCTGCTGGATCGGCGCCGCGCCTCGGTGGCGGGGGAGCAGCGATGCGTGAACGTTGATCATGCCTCGCGGCGGGAGTCCAAGGACTTCGGGCCGAAGTATGTGGCCGTAGGCGACTACAACGCCCAGATCGGGCTCCAGGCGCCGCAAGCCGGCTGTAAAGAGGTCGCCCACGGGCCGCACCGGCTGAAGGACCGGTATCCCGGCCGCGAGAGCAGCGATCTTGATGGGAGGAGCGATCAACTCTGAGCGGGATCTGCCTTGCGGTTTGTCCGGCTGGGTCACTACGCCTGCCAAGGTAAAGCGGCTGTGCAGCAGCGCCTGCAACGATGGCACGGCAAACGCCGGTGTGCCGAAGAAGACGATTTTCATCACTCCGAGCGGGCAGGCGCCGCCTGGACCTCCTTGGTATAGCCCGCATCGTCCTTGTGTTCCCGGCGCCATCGCGAGAGCAGCATCTGCCGCTTCAACAGACTGAGATGGTCCAGGAAAAGAATCCCGTCGAGATGATCCACCTCGTGTTGAATCGCGCGAGCCTTCAGGCCGCTCGCCTCCTTGCGGTAGTGCACTCCATCCTGATCGAGCGCCTCCAACACCACCCGTTCCGGTCGGGTGACATCGCCATAGATATCAGGGATCGACAGGCAGCCCTCTTCAGCCACCGCGCGGCCCTCGGTCTCGATTATCACCGGGTCGATCATGGCGAAGCGATCGCCATCGGCATCGACGACGGCGACGCGCCGGGCGACGCCGACCTGATTGGCAGCCAGGCCGACTCCCCGGGCCGCGTCCATGGTCTCGAAGAGGTCTTCCACCAGGCGCCGGACCTCATCGTCCACCTGCTTGACCTCCGGACTGTGCTGACGGAGCACAGGAGAACCAAGCAGGTGAATGGGAAGCAGGCTCATGCGGCGGGCGCACCCGGCAGAGCGGCGGAGTTGCCTACCCGAACAATACGCGAGCGCTCGACCACTACCGTTGCGCTGCCGCTCTCCACCGTTACACGCACCTCCTTGGCACCTTCGTTCTCCACTTCCCGGATCTCCTTCACCTTCCCGATCAGGCCACCACTCGTCATGATGTCGTCACCCTTCTTGAGCTTGCTCAGCAGCTCGGCATGTCGCTTCCTGGCCTGGCCTGACGGACGCAGGATCAGGAAGTAGAACACCAGCCCGATGGCGGCCATCTGAAGGACGAGGATGGACAAGCCACCGCTACCACTCTGCCCCTGTGCCACAAAAGTCAGAATGAACGAGGTCACGTTCTCTCAGTCTCCTCCGGCATAGTGGCGGCTGAGCCACTCGCCGCTCCAGCCTTTGAATGTGCCGTTCAAGATGTGGGCTCGGGCCTGCTCGCCAAGGCGCACCAGGAAGCGAATATTGTGAATTGAGACGAGTCTGAGGCCGAGCATATCCTCCACCACGAACAGGTGCCGCAAGTAGCCGCGCGCATATGTGGTACACGTTTCGCAATCGCAGCTCGGATCGAGCGGCTCGCTGGATCCTTTGAGCGCCGCGCTCTTCACGTTGACTCGACCGTTCGGCAGCCAGGCGGTGCCATGGCGTCCATTGCGAGTAGCCGCGACGCAGTCGAACAGATCCACGCCTCTGGCAATTCCCTCCAGCAGGTCGGCGGGAAAGCCGACCCCCATAAGATAACGCGGGATCTCCCGGGGCATGCCCGGCTCCAGCTGCTCTAAAATCCGGTGCATGACCGGCTTCGGCTCGCCCACCGAGAGCCCTCCGATGGCGATACCAGTCCATGGCCCGCGCTCCAGGGTGCCCTCCAGGGACCGGAGCCGAAGCGCATCATGGATGCCGCCCTGAATAATGGGCCAGAGTGTCTGGGTGGCAGCGGGGCAGCGGGGCGGCGGGGCAGGTTTAGGCTCCGGGAATTCACCGGTGTGCTCCTGCTGTCCCGCTGCCCCGCCGCCCCGCCCGATTGACTCAGCGTGCGCCTTCTTACACCGGTCCAGCCAACGCAGTGTCCGTTCCATGCCGTCGCATGCCGCCTCCGCTGTCGACTGTCCCGGCACGACGTGATCGAACGCCATGGCAACGTCGGCACCCAGCCGCCACTGGATCTCCATGGCACCTTCGGGCGTCAGCATACGGCTGGTCCCATCGATATGGCTCTGGAACTCCACTCCATGCTCGGTAATGCTGCGCAAACCCTGTAGCGAGAACACCTGGAATCCACCCGAGTCCGTCAGCATCGGGCGGTCCCAGGTGGTAAAGCGGTGAATCCCGCCCATCCGCTCAATGACTTCTTCTCCGGGCCTGAGATGCAGGTGGTAGGTATTGCCCAGGATGATCTGGGCACCAGTTCGCCGCACGTCGTTTGCGCTGAGGCCGCGAACCACGGCGTGGGTGCCGACCGGCATGAATGCCGGTGTCGCTACGTCTCCGTGCGGCAGGGTAAGCACACCGGCGCGAGCCGTGCCGTCAGCCCCCTGGATTCGGAACTCGAACATCAGCTGCCGCGCATCATCCGGAGGTCCGGCCGGCTGCAAGAATGCGATCGATTTGGCGGCGGTGCACCAGGTCATGCCCCGCCATGAGTCGAAGGAGGAAGCCCGCGCTTTCCGGGCCTCGTTCGCTGTGGCGACCGACCCGCTGCAATTGGGGTGGCGACAGTTTCTTCAGGAGGTGGATGTTCGCGACCCGCAGGCCGTGGAGCTGCGCCAGGGCAGTGTGCAGCTCGACCTCACGATACTGGAACGTCCGCGCCCAGGCGTCCTGATCGTAACCCTGCAGTGGCGGCTGGTCCTCCGTCAGAATCATCCTGAGCCTGAAGCCGAACACAAGATCGGAGTCGGCGAGGTGCTGAATGACCTCGATGACGGACCATTTTCCCGGAGCCTCAGATCGGCGAAGCGTCATCTCATCCAGTTCCGCTGTGCGGTCCTGCAACCAGCCCATCGTCTCGGCGAGCACCTCGATCGGATCCTGCGTTCCCAATACACCCAGCAATGCCCGGGTGTATGCCGAGGCGGCAGCCGCCGCGGCTGCGCCTGCGGGATTGGAGAAGGTCATGGTCTGTTCCGGGTCACAGGATCACCATCGCATCGCCGTAGGAGTAGAAGCGATAGCGCTGGGAGATTGCATGCCGATAGGCCCCGAAGGTGAGCTCTCGTCCGGCGAAGGCTGCCACCAACATCAGCAGGGTGGAACGCGGAAGGTGAAAATTGGTGAGCAGTCGGTCCACAACCCGAAAGGTATATCCTGGTGTGATCATCAGCCGAGTGTCGTGGCGACCCGCCATCAGAGTTCCATCTTCTCGCGCCGCGCTCTCCAGGGCACGAACAACCGTGGTTCCCACCGCCCAGACCCGCCCGCTGTCCTCCCTCACCCGTTCAACCAGCGCGGCGAGGCGAGGTGTGATCTCGTAACGTTCGGGATGCATCGAGTGCTGGGCGGGATCCTCGGTTTCGACCGGCTTGAACGTTCCAGGACCGATCTCCAGATCCAGACCTGCTATCACCACACCTGCCGAGGAGAGGTCATCCAGCAGACGGGGCGTGAAATGCAGACCTGCTGTGGGCGCAGCGACGCTTCCTTCCTGGCGGGCATAGACGGTCTGGTACCGGGTCTCATCGAGCTCGCGCGGGGAACGGGCGATATAGGGAGGGAGGGGGAGTTGCCCGTAGCGTTTGATGGCGTCCTCCGCGGTCAGACCGATGAAGCGCACCAGCCGGTTTCCGTTCTCCAGCACGCTAACGGTTTCCACGAGGGCATCGGGGCCAAGCTCGATCTGCTTCCCCGGCCGGAGGGCAGCTCCCGGCTTTCCCATGGCGATCCATGTGCCCTCAGTCCCAGGGTGGATCAGCAGAACTTCGGCAGGGGCGCCGGATTTCCGTCGCCCGAGCAAGCGCGCGTGTCGTACCTTTGTGGTATTGAGGACCAGGAGATCACCGGGTGCGATGAGCGAGGGAAGCTCGGTAAAGCTCGAATCCACCACTGCCGACGCACCGATTGGAATCCTCTCACCCATCAGGCTGATGCGTCGGGGCAGCACGCCGGCCCTGGGAATCTGGCGCCGGTCAGCGGGACCCTGCCTTCGGTCATTGCGGAGGAGCACCAGGAGCTTGCTCGCGGCTCGCTCGGCTAGCGGCTCTTGGGCGATGAGCTCGGGCGGGAGTTCGTAGTCGAAGTCTGAGGTACGGAGGGGCTCAGGCGTCAAAGATCGTCGCCTGGCGGGCGGGGGGCGTGAGACCGAAGCGGCGGTATGCGAGCGGTGTGGCGCAACGGCCCCGTTGAGTGCGCTCCAGGAATCCTTGCTGGATGAGATAAGGTTCGTACACATCCTGCAGCGTACCCGCATCCTCACCCACGGCCACGGCCACAGTTCCGAGTCCGACTGGCCCTCCACCGAACTTTTCTATGATCGTGGTCAGGATCCTGGCATCCATGTCATCCAGGCCGAATTCGTCTACGTTGAGCCGGCCCAACGCGGCGTTGGCCACCGCGGCGGTGATCCGGCCATCGGCCTTGACCTCAGCATAGTCGCGCACCCGCCGCAACAGCCGGTTGGCCACCCGGGGAGTCCCCCGGCTCCGCCGCGCGATCTCGGCCGTCCCCTCCTCCTCGACCGGAACTCCCAGTATGGCGGCAGAGCGGTGGATGATGCGCTGAAG
>DATFFX010000254.1:0-5109 GCA_035249825.1 Gemmatimonadales bacterium
CTTCGTGGTATAGGGGGGCTCCGGCTCGGGCTTCGCGGCATATACCTCAGGGTCTGCCTGGAAGGCGCGCTTGCAATCATCGGAACAGAAGTAGATCTCGCGAGATTCGAATGTCACCCGTGCCGGGGCGGTGTCCGGATCTACCATCATCCCGCAGACTGGATCCTTGACTCGGCTCATCTCAGCTCCTTGTGAAGTCCTGGACCAAGTTTGGGCGGTCTGAATGAGCGCTCGGTGACTTGGCTCACCGATGTTGACGAGAGGCGTACCCGGTTGCATCTTGGCGGCTTCTACCAGGATCAAAATTCTCGAGGTTCCACGCTCTCCGCCGGAGGCATCGGATGCGGTACGCTGCGTTTCTGCTCAGCTTCATGCTGGCTCTCCCGGTTCACGCCCAGTCCCCGAGCTCCGGTACCACCCGCAACTACTACATCGCGGCCGATGAGGTCGTCTGGGATTACGCTCCTCTCGGGAAAAATGCCATCGCGGGACGCCCATTCAGGGGCATCGAGGAGATGTGGACCAAACGAGGGCCGACCCAGATTGGAGCCAAGTACAAGAAAGCCATCTATCGGGAGTATACCGATAGCAGCTTCAAGACCCTGAAGCCGCGCTCCGCCGACTGGGAGCATCTTGGCATGATGGAGCCGGTCATTCGCGCCGAGGTAGGAGACAGCATCCGGGTCGTCTTCCGGAACAACGGCAGCTATCCGTTCAGCATGCACCCCCATGGCGTGTTCTACGACAAGAATTCAGAGGGTGCGATTTACGAGGATGACACCTCGGGCGGGGATAAGGCCGACGATGGTGTGCCGCCGGGGAAGACGTTTACCTACATCTGGGTGGCCAGGGAGCGCGCCGGGCCGAGCCCGGGCGAGCCGAGCTCTTCGCTCTGGATGTATCACTCCCATGTGGACGAGGCGAGGGATGTAAATGCCGGCCTCATTGGACCGCTGATTGTGACGGCTCGCGGCAAGGCCAGGCCGGACGGCTCTCCCACGGACGTGGACCGGGAGATCGTGATGGCGTTTGCCGAAATGGACGAGAACCTCAGCTGGTACATCGACGACAACATCAAGTCGTACGCGCTTCAGCCGGCGAAAGTTCGCAAGGTGCGGGGCCCTTCATTCATCGACCCGTTCGGAGTCACCAACCTGAAGGCAACGATGAATGGTTTTATTTATGGCAACGGCCCGTCGCCGGCGATGAACGTGGGCGACCGGGTTCGCTGGTACATCATGTCTACCACCAATTTCGAGCTGCACGCACCGCACTGGCACGGCAACGTCGTTACCGCCCAGCACATGCGCACCGATGTGCTCAACCTGGGCACCATGGGCATGATCGTAGCCGATATGACGGCCGACAATCCGGGGAACTGGCTGTTCCACTGCCATATAGAGCCGCACATGACCGCTGGAATGGCAGCCCGGTTCACCGTGGGCCCCGCGGTGGCCTCCGTTGGAATGGAGGATTGACGCGGCTCAGGTGAGGTTCAGTTTCCAGTTGACCGCCAGCTTACGGCCATGCTTCAGGTCGTCGGCCAGATAGTCGGAAGGCGCGGAAGACTTCGTCGTCACTTTGTGTAGCGCTCCTCCAGGACCGCAACGTGATGCCGGACGTGTCCTGCGATGATATAAGGGAGGGCGCGAACACTGATGGGATTGTCGCTGGCCGTTCCTCTGCGCTCCCAGGCTACGGGCGGCAGGTTGCGGAACAGCGAGAGGGTCGCGCGCCTGACATCGCCCCATTCCGCGGCGAGGCTGGCCAGGCTCAGCTCACCGGCTCCTACTTCCGCAACGTAGCTCTGATCGTCGAAGCCCGGCAGCGGGGTTGCGTCGCCGCGGCCGATGCGGAGTGCCCGATAGGCCCACACCCGCTCGGTGTCGCTCAGATGGCCGACCACCTCCTTGATGCTCCACTTCCCGGAGGCATAGCGATAATCGCCGCGGTCTTCGCCCTGGGCTTCAAGCCAGGCGAGGACCAGGTCGAGCTGCCCGGCCAGCACCGCCAAAACGTCCTCCTCCTTCGCGACCCGGCCAACGTACTCGGAGAACGCGCCCGCATATTCGCCGGGACTGGGGCGGAGCCGGACGATCGCAGCCACCGTCGTCACTATTGCGTTCGGGGCCGGCGCGCGGCGTCGGAGCGCATCCGCTGCATTGCATTGGTCTCCTGGTCCGAGTAGCGCTCCTCGTTCCAGGGGTCGGCCCGGAGATGATAGCCGTTCACCTCCCAGAAGCCGGGCGCATTCACGTCGAGAAATTCGAAACCGCGGACCCACTTCGCGCTTTTCCAGAAGTAGAGCTGCGGCACAACCAGCCGGCAGGGACCACCGTGCTCGGCCGGCAGATCGTCTCCATCGTGCTTGAATGCCAGGAGCGCATCATCGCTGAGAAGGTCGGCCAGCAGGATGTTGGTAGTATAGTCTTCCTCGGCGTGGACCATTACGGCAACCGCTTCGGGTTTCGCTCGCACCCGGCGAATGATCTCGGAGACAGCGACACCTTCCCACCGATTGTCGAAGCGGCTCCACCGGGTGACGCAGTGCACATCGGAGGTGACTTCGACGCGCGGCAGCTCCAGAAACTCCTTCCAGTTCCATGAAACCGGCTCCTCCACCAGGCCGAAACAGCGGAACGTCCAGGTATCGAGATCGACGCTGGGCGTCTCGCCATAAGTCAGGACCGGCCATTTCTGGGTGAGCACCTGCCCGCGCGGCAACCGCGCGGCAACCGAAGGATTCATTTCCAGCTCTCGCGCCATCGATCGGAGTTCGCCTGGGAGTTGAAGGCCATAAGGCCCCGGATTGAGATAAGCTTACCCAATTACCATGTCAGTCAAGCGAAACGGGCCACCGATGAGGTGGCCCGCTGAGGTTTTGGAGACGGCTGGCAGGACCATCCTGCCAATGTGCCTCCGTCAGAGCCAGGCCTGATCGAACTCTCTTGCCCGAGGCACGATCTGAGTCGCCGAATCCACCCGCAGCTGCAGTGCGCCATTGGAGTGGATCAGTGCGTTGAGGATGTCGTACGTTCCAGGCTGCGGCACCACCAAGCCTTCGACGACGGCCTCGGTCGGTAGCGGTTGCCCGTCGCCCTGGGCAATGACCCGGTGAACCTTGATCGCTCCCATGGTGCAAAAGAAGACGATGCCTCGCTGTGCTTCGGCCGTGGTGCGCCAGCCGTCGGCATCGGCGCTGATCCGGATGCCGGGAAGGTCGGCCCTGACCTCCTCGCCGTGCCGGATATTGGCTTCCACCATTCTCTCTCTGAGGCGGTGACTCTGTGAGTGGGCCATGACGCGCGGTTCCATATACCCTCCATCGCTACCGGTAGTGCCGAGCGTGACTGACTCGGCAGTTCCATCATAGGAAACCGCTTCAGCGCTGTCGGTGGGCGCCATGCTTGGACGGCGGTGGCTCAGATCACCGGGAAGGGCCGACATCTGCCGGGAATTGCATCAAGAACGCTTCACCCGGCCTTCATATTCCCTTCAGCTCTCGCCATGAAGATTCCAGCATTGCCAATGGAGGTGCCCGATGCCAGTGCTGAGAAAAGATGTTTGGGATGTTTCCGAGCAGGACTTCCCCGCCACCTCGCCGATCGAGGACCAGCTCCGTTTCCTGCTCCGCTACGCCATCCTGGCGCCCTCTACCAAGAACAGCCAACCATGGGCCTTCTCGGTCCAGGGGAACTGGGTGCACCTCATAGCCGACCTCAGGCGGACCCAGCCGATCGCGGATGCCGACGGGCGCGAGCTCTTTATCAGTCTCGGATGTGCGCTGGAGAATCTGTTGGTGGCTGCCGAGCACTTCGGCTTCCGGCACGGGGTAACCTACTTTCCGGAGCCGGGAAACGAGGCGCTGGCCGTGAGCGTCGCATTCGCGCAAGGTGGAGTTCCCTCCCACGCACGTGCGGGAGCCACGCTGGCCGCAATCCGCCAGCGTCATAACGACAACAGCGTATTCCGTCCGGCGCCGTTGCCGGAGCAGCTCCGGACGCGGCTTCTGGCCTGCTGCGTGGAGCCGGAGCTCCGGGTCCACCTCACCGACGACCGGCATTTCCGCCACTGGATCGACGCGCTCACGATCGAGGCCGACAGGGCCGAGTTCGCAGACCCGGCGTTCCGGAAGGAGCTGGGCTACTGGATTGGGCAGGGGGTGTTCGGAACACCGCCGGTGATAGCACGGCTGGGCCGAATGGCCGTGTCCAAACTCGATCTGGGCGAGTCGGTCGCGGAGCAGGACCATGCAATGGTCGAGAGCGCCGCACTCCTCGGCCTCATCACCGCCTCGGCAGACAGTCACCTGACTCACATCCGGGTTGGGCAACTGTTCGAGCGGCTCTGGCTCACTGCGACAGCGATGGGGGTGAGTTTCCACCCGATGAGCCAGACCATGCGGAAACGAGAGCTGAGGGCCGCGGTGGGCGAGCTACTCCCCTCCCCCGGCTGGATTCCTCAGCATCTGTTTCGGGTGGGGTTCTCCTCCAGGAAAGAGGCGCATCATACGCCTCGACGGCCCGTCGAAGACGTGCTGATCTGAGGCTTTGTCATCCCGAGCGCAGCGAGGGAGCCGAGACTCGAATGGCTTGAGCTCCCTCGCTGCGCTCGGGATGACACAACTCCCGGCATGACAAAACTCCCGGGCATGACAAAACTCCCGGGCATGACAAAACTCCCTGCTAAAACGTCGAGCCGATCGAGAAGTGCAGGTGCAGTCGCCGCCGGGATTCAGTGGGAACCGTGCTGAGCGGCCGGCCCTCCTCCAGCGCATCCAGCACCCCCTGAGGCGACCGTAAATCCAGGGGAGACGGATTCAGCTTGTATCCGACCGCGAACTGAATGGCCCCTACCACCGTCTCATAGCCGATGCCCGCCCCTATGGACGAGTAGTAATCGTTCTGGTCGAGCTCCCCCGCGCTGAGGGAAAACCGGCGGTCCGGACTCCAGACTCTCCCGGTATCGAAGAACAGGAAGCTCTGCCACGAGTCGCTGAATCCGGGAAGCGGAAGCTGGACCTCGACGCTGCCGAGGAGCCGGGCGAGGCCACCGACCGGAGCATACCGTTCGGCGACTGTCTCGGTGACTCCATCCGCCGACTCCAGG
>DATFFX010000255.1:0-6009 GCA_035249825.1 Gemmatimonadales bacterium
GGCAAGGGCCCGAAGCGCTCACGCAGTTCATTTCGCAGCCCATCAATTTCGCCGGACTCGACGGCTCGCGCCAGTCGCCGGTAGAGATCCAATTTCACGTCGTCATCGGGAACGTACCCGTCGGGCAGGTGCGCCGCCCGGTCCAACACCACCTCGGGGGGTGCCGGCTGCTCCACCGTACCCTGCCCCCGAAGGGCCCGCACGGTTTCTTCCAGCCATCGCATATACAAATCGAAGCCGACCGCCTGGGCATGGCCCGACTGCTCGGCCCCCAGGAGATTGCCGGCACCACGGAGCTCCAGGTCCTTGAGGGCGATCCGATAGCCCGCCCCCAGATCAGTATGATGCTCGAGAACCTTCAATCGATCCTCGGCATCGGCGTCGATGCTGTCCGGCACCAGCAGGTAGCAGTAGGCACGACGGTGGCTCCGCCCAACCCGACCCCGCAGCTGATAGAGCTGCGCCAATCCGAAGCGATGAGCGTCATGCACCACCATCGTGTTTGCGTTGGGGACGTCCAATCCCGACTCGACGATCATGGTGGAGACGAGAATGTCCACCTCCCCGGCCACAAAACGGCGCATGACTTCCTCGAGCGCATCAGCTGCCATCTGGCCGTGCGCCACTCCGACCCGGGCACGTGGTGCGAGGCTGCGCACTTTCGCTGCGATGGTATCGATGGTCTCGATTCTGTTATGAACGGCGAAGACCTGACCCCCGCGGTCGATCTCCCGCGCGAAGGCCTCCTCCAGGAGGGCATCGTCCCACGGCTCGACAAACGTCAGAATCGGCGAGCGGTCACGCGGGGGCGTTTCGATAAGGGTTAGATCACGCAGCCCGGCGAGGGAGAGGTGAAGGGTGCGGGGAATCGGGGTGGCCGTCAGCGTCAGTACATCTACAGCGAGGCGCAGCGCCTTGAGCCTCTCCTTGTGCTTCACGCCGAATCGGTGCTCCTCGTCCACCACCAGCAATCCGAGATCCTTGAAGACCACATCTTTCGAGAGCAGACGATGGGTTCCAATGACCACGTCGATCTCACCAGTGGCCAACCGGGCCAGTGCAGCCTTTTGCTCTTTGGCGGTACGAAACCGGGAGAGCACCTCGATCTTTACCGGGAAGTCGGCCAGCCGCTCGATGAAGGTGCGACCGTGCTGCTCGGCCAGAATGGTCGTGGGTACCAGCACCGCGACCTGCTTCCCTCCCTGGAGCGCCTTGAACGCCGCACGAACGGCGATCTCGGTCTTGCCGTAGCCCACGTCTCCCACCAACAGCCGGTCCATGGGCCGCGGCTGTTCCATGTCACGCTTCAGCTCCTCGGTCGCCTTGCGCTGATCCGGGGTGTCCTCGTACAGGAAGCTGCTCTCGAGCTCCCGCTGCCACTTGGTATCGGGAGGAAAGGCGTATCCCCCGGTGACCCTGCGGCGGGCATAGAGATCGAGCAGCTCGGCGGCCATTTGCTTTATTGCCTGGCGGGTTTTTTCGCGGACTTTCTGCCAGCTGCTGCCACCCAGCCGGTGAATCCTGGGGGGTGCACGGTCACCGTCTTCACCCGCCGCCCGGTACCGCTCCAGCTGGTCGAGACGATAGAGCGGCACGTTGAGGCGGTCTCCACCTTCGTACTCGACGATCGCCACCTCGAGAGTCGACTCGCCCACCGTGATCGTCTGGATGCCACGATATATCCCGATGCCATGCTCGAGGTGGACTACGTAATCCCCCAGCGTCAGTGCGCCGGTTGCAGCGGATGGTGCAGCCTGGCGGTAGCGGCGTGGCCGGCGCAAACGGCGCGCGCGCCGGAAAATCTCGTGGTCGGTGAGCACCCGGAGCGCAGGCATGACGAACCCGCCGTCCAGCGCACCAATGGCGAGGGTCGCTGCGCCGCGTGAGCGGGCACCGTCCTCGAGCAGCTCCTCCATACGCTCGAGCTGACCCTCGTTGTCGCAGAGAATCAGGGTCGGTGGCTCACCTCCGAGCAGCGAGCGAAGCCGGTTGAGGTCGCGGTCGATGCGTTCGGGAGGAAAGAACCCGAGCTGCAGGTCAATCCGGTCGCCACGGAGGACCAGGCGCGGGAAAGCCTCGATGGCCGTCCGCCAATCCTCCGGCGCGGCGAAAATGGCGTCGCGGCTCGGCACTTCCTCCCCCAGACGGCGAGCCACCTCGAGATGGTGCTCGGCCTCATTCCAGGCCCGGGTCACCTCGTCGAGGTCCGGCCCAAACGCCTCCTCGATAATGATGGTGTCGGAAGGCAGAAGCTCGAGGAGGGTGCGGCGGTAGGGCAGTACCGCGGGAGGATGCACGGCCGGGCCGTCCGCCGCCTCTCTTATTGCTACCGTGTTAATCGGCAGCACGGTGATGTCGCTGAGCTCTTGCAGCGACCGTTGAGTGGTGAGATCAAAGCCGCGCAGCGAAGAGATTTCGTCTCCCCACCACTCGAGCCGCGCCGGGGTTGCCATCCCGAAGCCATACACATCCAGGATGCCTCCGCGAACGCTGAACTCGGCCACTTCGGTCACTGTGGGCACCCGGCGATAGCCCATGACCTCGAGCGCCGAAGCCACTTCGACCGGAGAGCGTACCTCGCCCCGGGCGAGATGGAGCCGCATCTGCTCCAGGGCGGCAGGCAACAGGGTCTTCTCCGCGGTGGCTCGAGCCGTGGTGACCAAAACCCGCAGCCGCCCCTCGAGCAGCGCCTGGATCGCCTCCGCACGCTCGCCTGCGATCTCGTAATGGGGCTCGTCTTCGCCGAGCGCCTCACGCTGGGGGTATAGCGCAGTGGGGGCGTCAGTGAGGTGCGCGAGATCGGAGAGCCAGCGCTCAGCCTCCGCTGCTGTAGGGGCAATGACCGTCAGGAATCGCTGCGGCAGGGTGTCGGCGAGCCAGGCGGCGAGAACGGCACCACTCGAGCCTGGCAGACCGCTCAGTGTCAGGGTCTGGTGTCGCGCAGGCAAGCGTTCGGTGAGATCCCGGACCGAGGGTGCGCGGGAGAACGCGTCCAGCACCGGCTTCAGGGTCACGCCCGACGCCTCCACGCACTCGCAAACCCGACTTCCGCCAGGCCTGTGATCAGAGCCAGCCAGAGCAGCGGCCCACGAAGGTCCCCCCTCGAGGCCGAGGAGAATGCATCGTCGGCCACATCTTCCAGCGACACCAGACGTGCTCCCTGCCAGAGCTGGCGTGCCTGCCGGTCGCTTGCTCGCATCAGGTGCGACTCGCGCGGATCAGGGTTCACGCTTATGGCGCCCACCGTGTCATCCCCGGTCAACAAGTAGAAGACTCCGGCATCCGGAGGCCGGAACAACCCTCCGCCTTCGACTCGCCATTCCTGTTCGCCCTCGCGTACGGCCGAAACCAGATCGGGGAGCACCACAGGTGCCCCAGGAGCGCTCTGCTCGAGCGCCACTTCTCCCCGGGCCAGCCGGTTGAGCAGCACGTCCATGAACGGCATGAAGCCGGCTGAAGTGGGGAGATCGGTCCAGGCTGGATCGAGACGGCTGCCCAACAGAATGACTCGGCCGTCACGCGCTATCCACGGGGCACCATTGACAGTTGCCAGAACACCGGTGCGGCCGCTACTGGTAGACTGCAGTGTATGTCGCCGAGTGACCCGCTGGCGACCAACTACCGGCCCGCTATCGCTGAACGCCAGGTCGGTAGAGACGTCTCCATAGCGCCATCCCACACCGCGTGCGGCGAGCGAGCGATTCAAGGCGCCCAGCTGCGCCAGGTCCTCAGGCGGCTCCACCACCGATGCCCCCCGTGCCAGGCGTCCGATGGTAACCTCCTGGCCGGGACGGATTCGTCCATTGGATGAGAGCACTTCAGCCGCTGCTGCGACAAAACGGCTGGTCGAATCCCAGCTCACCCGGGCAACGGGAGCCACTCGCACCGCGGCCACTCGCTTATCATCGAGCCTGAACTCGTCCGGATCGAGGACAGTAGTGAGGCTCCACCACCCCGGGGGCACCCCACCCAGTGTGAGTGCCACTGTACCGCCAACGCGACCAAGCGCCTGACGTGCTGGCCGTTCGCCCAGCCTGGCACTCACCGGAACGGCTTCTCCTGAATCACCGACGAGGACCACCGCCACGCGTCCGCCATCAGAGGACCATGGTTGGGTTCCGGTCTCGATCCGGCCAATACCGGTGTTCGGCGGCGGATCCGATGTAGGGCGCCCGATGATAAGCGGTGCTGAGGTGGTAGCAGGTGAAAGAGCGCTGGCCTGCAGATCGGAGAGCAGGACGATTTCGCCGGGCCGCTTCTCAGAGGCGAGAACCTCGCCGGCAAGAGAGATAGCCGACCCCAGATCGAGCCGCCGGGAAGACACCGTGAGCTGCCCGAGCACCTCCCCCAGGGCAACGGGATCTCCCCGGCGCGGGACTCCATCGGCAGCAACCAGCCAGAGGGCATCAGCCGGAGTGGCCCGCCCGAGTACGCCACGCGCGGCGTTCACCAGGCGCGCCAACTGGGGGGATCCTCCGGCCATGGTACCGCTACTGGGGGAATTATCGACGATGAGAACGAGCGCACTTGGAGCGTGGCCTGCCACACCACTCAACGGAGCAGTTGGCCCGGCCGCTGCGATCACCAGGGTGGCAACCAACAGTGTTCTCAGAAACAGCAGGAGCCAGTTCTGCAGTTTCAGGCGTCGCTGGTGCTCACGCGTGGTACTGACGAGATACCTGACCGCAGGAAACACCACGGTGGGAGGCTCTCGCCGTGCCAGCAGATGAAGCAGAACAGGAATGGCTGCCGCAACCAGGCCGGCCAATACCCACGGGTGCAGAAATCCGATCATGCCGAACGTGACGGCGGCGTCAGAGCCTCTCTAAGTACGATCCCGAAGGGCGTGTCCGTCGTGACCCGATAATAGCCAATGCCGTGGCGGCGACACGCCAGGCGCCATTCGCTGACGACGGCATTCACCGTGTCGCGATAAGCGCCGGCCCAGTCTCGCGGCCGCAGGACGACCGCCGCACCGGACTCGGGATCCTCGAACCGTGCCTCATTGGGGCCGCCAAGCACCAGCTCCGCCGGGTCCATGATATGAAGTACGAGGACCTGGTGCCCACGGTGACGGAGAAAGCGGAGCGCCTTGAGCGCCAGGGTCCGATCGAGCAAAAGGTCTGACACAAACACCACCAGACCCCTGCGACGTAACTGGCCCACCACTCTCCGAAGGGCGGGCTCCGCGGCAGTGCCCTGCCCCGGCTCGATCTCCGCAAGCGTTCCAACGAGCTGGCGCCAATGACTCAGCCGCGCGCGGGGGGGCATAATCGACCGAACGGAGTCGTCGAATACGATCAGGCCAGTCGCGTCGCGTTGCCGGATCAGGACCAAAGCCAGAGCGGCGATCAGCCGTTGGGCGTAGGCCAGTTTCGGCAGCACAGCAGTGGGAGCTCCGGTCCAGGCCATCGAGCGGCTGGTGTCAAACACCACCATGGCACGCAAGTTGGTTTCTTCCTCAAACTGCTTCACATAGAGCCGGTCGTTCCGCCCCAGAATCTTCCAGTCCACATACCGAAGCTCATCACCAGGCTGATACATCCGGTGCT
Organism: Gemmatimonadales bacterium; assembly: GCA_035249825.1. Lineage (GTDB taxonomy): Bacteria > Gemmatimonadota > Gemmatimonadetes > Gemmatimonadales > GWC2-71-9 > CAVVWJ01. The sequence continues at coordinate 5,553 of DATFFX010000255.1, forward strand.
CGGCGAACTCCACCGAGAAGCCGCGCCGGGGAGACCGGTGCAGCCCGCTGAGGAAGCCCTCCACCACACCTTCGGTGATGAGCTCCAGGCCTCCGAGTCTTGAGACCTCCAGGGGGTCGAGCAGATCGAGCCGCGCGCGGCCGGACGGCATGTCAGAACTGTTCATGCCGGGCGCAACGTATCCGGACGCTACTGGTGAAGTCAAACGGGGCAATGTCATCAGCGGGATACAGCGCAGCTGTGAGGGGTAGAGCTCCCGCATGCTTCAACGCTTTCCGGGGCCAAGTCTTAGGCAGGCAGCTCATGGTGGCATGCCATCTGCGGACAAGCGGTCGAATAACTTTGGAGGATTCATGCTCGCCGCCCCGGGGTGGGTCGCCATTCTCGCCATGCTGCACACTGCCCCTGCCTCCATAATCGCTCAATCGCACGACACCAACCGGAACAGTGGCGCCCC
>DATFFX010000256.1:0-2727 GCA_035249825.1 Gemmatimonadales bacterium
TAGCGGCAAGGATCGGAAGCGCGGCGTTCTTATTGCCGGCCGGGCGCAGGGTTCCGCGGAGCGGGCGTCCGCCTTGAACCAAAAAACGAGGAGGCATGGCCAAAGCTGAACCGACCGATGAATCGCGTCAAGCGGACGGCAGGGGTTGCGGTAGTGCTGCGACCGCTTTGTATTAGCGTTGAGTGTAGCGCACCAATCCCTGGCGATGAGAGTGGAGGTACCCGGTATGCGGACAATGGCGCTCTTACAAGTCGCTACAACTCCTGAATGGGTGGGGCCCACTGTCGCCGTGTCGCTGGCGATTCTGGCGCTCTCCTTCCTGGGTATGGCGATCGCCGTTGCGGTGGCAGTGTTCAGGGTAGCAGAGCAAGTCAAGAAGGTCGGAACACTGGTGGACGGGCTTCAGGACGATATCGCCCGCACCCTCAGAGGCGTCCGCAACCTCTCCGAACAGACCCAGGATGTGATGGTACTGGTGCGACATGAGGCCGGCGCGTTTGCCCAAACCGCCCGCCGTCTGCGCCGCAAGATGGTGCGTGGAGCCGATCGCATCGAGACCAAGCTGGAGGACCTCGAAACCCTGTATGATGTCGTGCATGGCGAAGTGGAAAGCAGCGCACTGGATTTGGCCGCTGCGCTTCGCTCGGTACGACGAGGCAACGGAATGCTGGGCCGAGTACGCCGCATCCTGGTGCCGAGCCGCTGATGTCCCCTACTCGCCTCGCGCTCGCTGTTCTGGGCGTGGGGCTCATTTATTGTGCGCTCCCCGAGCATGCGTTGGCCTGGACCCCGGGAACGCACATCTATCTGGGTGAATCGGTGCTGGCGAATCTTACCGGTCTGCCCGCCACCATCGCCGAGCTGCTGCGCGCCTATCCTTTCGAGTTTCTGTACGGTAACATCGCGGCCGACTCCTCCATGGCGAAGCATTATGCGCCGCTCGGCCGCCACTGTCACTACTGGCATGTGGGACAGGAGATCCACGATCTGGCCGCGACAGATGCTCTTCGCGCCTTCGGGCTCGGCTATCTGAGCCATCTCGCTGCCGATACGATCGCTCACAACTACTTCGTGCCCCGGCAGCTGATGCTCACGAGCAGCACTGCAGCCGTAGGCCACTCCTACTGGGAAACGCGAATCGAGGCCCACCTCGGAGACGCGTACGCCAAGGTGGCCAAAGATGTCATCCAGCGCGATCACAGCCCGGCCGATGCACATCTGGACCGCATCATCTCGCCCACGATTTTCAGCGTACGCACCAACCGCCGACTCTTTCGGGGAATGGTTCACCTCACCGAGACCACGAGCTGGCAACGTGCCAGCCAGGTGGCCCGCGAGTACAGTCGCTGGCCCTTGAGCGACGTCGACGTGGAGCAGCATCTCGGTCTCTCGTTCGACTTCATGATGGAACTCCTGGCCGATGCTGTTCCTGCCGCCCGCCACCTGGACCCTTCCGGCGAACGGCCCCTGAAAACCGCCAAGGAGATGCGCCGCCGGGTCCTGCGGGACGCCGGCCGCCGTGACACCGCCTTGCTGCAGAGCGCAGCCGACGAGCACTTCGGGCTACCTCCACGCCCGTTGAACTATTGGGCCAAGATCACGCGCAGGCTGCCCTGGCGCGCACCCGAGGGCTCTGCACCTTCACCCACGCGGCTCGTGAGCGGAGACCGCTGATCCGGACACGTGCACGGCGGCTCGCAGCTGCGACAGCCGTGGCAATGCTCGTCTGCCGCCCCCAGGCCGTGACCGCGCAGGATTCCATTCCGCAGCTTGTGGTCAGCTCGGATCCCTCTCCACTCGTCGAAGGCACAGTGAGCTGGCTGGTAGTGCGGCCGCACAGCGGGACAGTGACAGGAGGCGAGGCGGCAGGCGAGCCGATGCACTTCGAACAATCCGATGAAGGAGAGTATCGGACCGTAATCGCGGTTCCGGTCGAAACCGCCGACTCCCTCCGAGTGGCACTCTTTGTGGCTCAGGATGATCGCACCGACACGATCTTGTCGGCGGTACCGGTGACTCAGGCCGGGTATCCGCGCGAGACAATCACCGTGGCGCCTGCCCTCGCCAAGCCCAATCGTGCGGCGGCGGCCAGGATCGAGCGCGAAAATGCCCGAAGCCGCGAAGTCTCCCGTGCATCCCGTACTCGAGCTCGCCTCTGGGAAGGCCCATTTCAGCTGCCGCGAAACAGCAGGATCACCAGTCGCTTTGGCGCGGCACGGGTCTACAACGGTGAGGTGCGGACTCGGCATACCGGTACCGACTTCGCGGGCGCAGTGGGTGCACCGGTGCGAGCCGCCGGACGCGGCCTGGTCGCGATGGTTGCCGACTTCTATCTCGCCGGCCGCGCGCTCTATATCGATCATGGCGCCGGAATGATCACGGCGTACTTCCATCTCAGCCGATCCGATGTGGTACAGGGAGATACCGTAGTGGCGGGGCAGATCATCGGCCGAGTCGGTCAGAGCGGCCGCGTCACCGGGCCGCACCTGCACTGGGTCGCACGGTACGGTGTTATCTCGGTAGATCCGATGAGCCTGCTGGAACTGGTGAAGGGTGAGAAGTGAGAGGTGAACGTAGACGATTGTACTCGAGGGACGGGCAGATCCCAGTCTGGCATGAAATCGCCGCCTAGCTCTTGCTTCTCACCTCTCACTTCTCACCTCTCACTTCTCACCTCTCACCTCTCACCTCTCACTTCTCACGCAGTCTCTCGGCCAACACCGGCTG
>DATFFX010000257.1:0-7820 GCA_035249825.1 Gemmatimonadales bacterium
CGTCTATGACTTTCCCAAAGGCATCCCAAAGATTCATGAGCACGATAAGAAGCCAGCCCAGGGCTTCGGCATCTTTCTCGATGACCGGCTCGTCGTGTACTACTCGTACCAGTCGGATCTGGGCGACGGGTGGGAAGACCCCCAGGTGCATGGCGATCCCCAGGATAGGCGTGAGGCGGCTCTTCGAATGGGCATTAATCTCTTTGCCTACGCTGTAGGATATGGAGGGTGAGCCAGTCAGCGACGCTCGGCGCTATCCAACGGCTCGCCCATCCACTCAGGACTCTTGGCTGGGCAGCGTGGAGTGCGTGGGGACTCGGAACGGTGGCCGTCCTCCTCGGCTGCTGGGCCTGGGCGGTACGCCTGGGATGGCTGAGCGCCCCTTATTGGGTGCTGCTGGCGTGGACCATGGCTTTGTTTGGCTTCATAGCCATCACGTGCCTGGCATGGCTGGCCCAGGCGCGACTCTCGAATCACAGCATTGCGCGGAGCCTGGAGGATCTCGGTGCGTGGCGGCGCGGAACACTCACCTCACTGCTTGACGCCCCAGCCGCAGGGACCAGCGGCCAGCTGCTCGCGCTGGCAGACACGGAGCAGGCTGAGGATGTTGCGCGGCGAGGCGCCACCGCACTAGAGCCGATCACCCGGCCGATGCGCATGATCTCCGTGGCCGGGGTCGCCTGCCTGGCGGCCGGTGCGTTGGCGTTTACCTCGGCAGGCCCGGTACGCGGCCCGGCCGCTGCGCTGTGGCACCCCCATAAGGCGTGGGAAGCAACTGTAGCGCCGGTGAGGATTCGTGCCACCCGGGAACTCGTAGATCGCGGCAGCCCGGTCGAGCTGCACCTGGAGGCCATGGGCCGCAAGGTGGCGACGCTATGGGTGCGCGTCCCAGGGGAGCCATGGAAAGCACGAGGAATCCGTCTTGACTCCCTGGGGCGCGCTGTGGTGTCGACTCCTCCGCTGCAGAGCGACCTTTTCGTTCGGCTGACGAGCGGCGGCCGCTCCTCGGACACCCTCACGATCCGGGTTCGCCTGCCTGCCTTCCTGGGTCAGCTCAGCGTGACGGCTCGCTATCCCACCTATCTGGGCCTCGAGAACGAGCCAGTGCCGACGGGTGGAGACACTCTCATCCTTCCCGCAGGCACCCGTCTCGAGACCAAAGGGGAAGCCACCGCCGGCCTGGAGAGTGCCGCCTGGCAACACGGCGAGGAGTCAGAGTCTCTCACCGTTTCGGACACCCGGTTTTCGGGCACGTTCACTCCGCGACGTTCCGGTGAATATCGTCTGGCGCTGCTCACCGGAACCGGAGCTCCCCTCGCCGGGGATTCTGTGCGTCTGCCCATCAGGTTGGTACCCGACAGCGTACCTATTGTGGAGATTCCCGTACCCGGTGGGGACACCCTCGCGCCCCTGACTCTGCTCGTACCACTCGTCATCGACGCGCGCGACGACCACAGCATCAGAGCGGTGACATTGAGTAGCCGGCGAATCACCCGTTTCGGCGCCGCGGATTCGGCCCGGCAGGACAGCGTACCGGTACCCCCGGAACATCCCGACCGCGCGATTCTTACCTTCACATTGGATCTGAATCGGCGAGGCCTGTTGCCCGGAGATACGGTGCGCTACTTCGCCACTGCCAGGGACAATACGCCTCGAGGGCAGATCGGCCGCTCGCGTGAGTTCGTCCTGCGCCTGCCCACGATGAGTGAGGTGAGGGCGGCGCAGCGCAAAGCGACCGATGCTGTGGCGGTGCAGCTCGATTCCATCGCCCAGGCAAGCAGGCGGGTCGAACGGCAGACCGACGACTTAGCGCGGGAACGCACCCGATCGGATGAAGCGGCCGCCCGTAACGAGGGTGAGTCCCTTTCCTATGAGGAGGCGCAGCGTGCTGGAGGCGTCGCCAAGTCACAGGAGCAGTTGATCCGGCAAGCCGAGTCGCTGGAGAAATCGCTGGAGGCCCTGCGCCGCAGCGCCGCGGCGGCCGGGATGAATGATTCTTCCTGGCAGCGGCAGCTCTCCGAGATCCGGGATCAGCTGGACCGGGCACTCTCACCGGAGCTGCGGGAGAAGCTCGCCGCGCTTCAGGACGCGCTGAAGGATCTGGACGCCGAACGCACGAAGGCAGCGCTCGAGCAGCTGGCGGAGGCACAAAAACAGCTCCGGGAAGCACTGGAGCGCAGCCGCGAGCTCTTTCGTCGCGCCGCTCTGGAAGGAGATTTGGCGAACCTGAGTGACGAATCCAAAGAGCTGGCCCGCGAACAAGGCGAATGGAACCAGCAAGTCACCGCTGCCGATAGCGCGCGCGCCGCGCTTGCAGAGCGGCAGCTTGCCGCGCGAGCTGAGTCGTTGGCAACTGCACTCGCCAGAACCTCCAAGGACGCGTCGGCAGCCGGTAAGCAGGGCAATTTACGCGATCTGGCCCAGCAGGCCGGAAAAGCATCGGGGCAGATGAAGCAGGCGGCCGGGTTCGCAGGGCAGGGAGAGAGGCGTGAGGCGAAGCAGCAGGGTGAAGAGGCGGCGCGCTCACTGGCGCCCCTGAGTGATGAGTTGCAGCGCCAGCGTCAAGAACTGCAGCAACAATGGCGTAAAGACGTGGTTCAGGCGCTCGACCGCGCGTTGACCGAGACGAGCCGCCTGGCTGAACGGCAGCTCATCGTGCAGGAGCAGCTCCGCGACGGCGGCACCCCTGACGCCGCGACCCGTGCCGAACAAGCAGCGATACAAGAAGGCGTTCAGAAGGTGCTGGATCAGGTGAGGCAGGCTGGGGGCAAGAACGCCCTGGTCCCGCCTCAAATCGGTGCCGCGCTGGGGGCGGCCCAGCTCCGGATGCAACAGGCGCGCGAAGCCATTTCCTCGGCCGCACCCAACAGCCGTGAAGCCGCGGATCAGGCGGGCGAGGCGGTAGACGGGCTGAACACGGCGGCGCACCAGTTGCTGCGAGCCAGAGGTGATGTCTCGGGCTCGCAATCCGGATCTGGTCTGGCAGAGACGCTGGAACGACTCGCCCAGCTGGCGCAACAGCAGGGAGGACTGGGACAACAGGGCGCCGGAATCCTGCCGATGGCCGGCACCGGTGCCGTACGAGAGCAGCTGCAGCGGCTCGCTGCAAAGCAGAGGGCCGTGGCACAGGAGCTGGAGAAGATGCGGGGCGGTGGGAATATCCCCGGCGCGGGGGAGATGGCCGATGAAGCTGCAGAACTCTCCCGAAGACTCGAGGCAGGACGTCTGGAGCGCCAGACTGTTGAACGGCAGCAGCGATTGTTTCGGCGGATGCTCGACGCCGGCCGGACCCTCCAGGGCCGCGAGGAGGATGAGAAGAAGGATCGGCAGAGCACGACGGCGACCGGTGACAGTGTTCGATTGCCGCCGGCGCTCAGACGCCGTCTCGAGGACGAGCACAGGAGGCTGAGGGTGCCCACATGGGAGGAGCTCCGGCGGTTTTCTCCGGAGGAGCGGCGGCTGGTGGTAGATTACTTCCGCCGCCTGTCCCAGCCCCCCTCGAGGTGATTTGATGCCCCGGTATTCTCGCTCCGCCATGGTGGTCATCCTCCTGCTGCTACCCATGACGGCGTGGTCGCAGCAGGCCGAGATGACTCGCGCCTTCGATCTCGAGCGGCGCGGAGACTACGCCGGGGCAGCCGCGGCGTATCGAGCGGTGTTGACCCGGAAGCCAGCCGACATCTCTGCCCTCCTTGGGTTGGAGCGCTCACTGCTTACGCTGCACCAGAGCACAGATATACTGCCGGCTGTTCGAGCAGCCCTCGAAGCGGCCCCGTCGAGCTCCGCAGTGTACGGTATCGCGCTTCGCGCCTGGGCCGCGAGCGAGCAACTCGACAGCGTTCGGGCCTTTGCAGAACGCTGGGCACGCATCGCCCCCACCGAAGAGGCGCCTTATCGCGAGTGGGGTGCCGCAGAGCTCGGCCGGCAGAATAGAGCCGGTGCACGAGCGGCATACCTGCGAGGGCGAGAGCGGCTCGGCCGTCCTGATGCGATGGCTGCCGAGCTGGCACAGCTGTCACTTTCCGAAGCCGACTACAGCAGTGCCCTCCGTGAGTGGCTTCTGGCCGTAAGGCGGCTGCCGGGGTACCGCGCTACTGCCGTGGGGACACTCAGCCAGGCTCCCGCCGCTGCTCGACCTCAGCTTCTGCGATCGTTGGCCGGTGAGCCGGATCTCGTCTCCAGGCGCATGGAGGCCGACTTGCGCGCCCGTTGGGGAGACCCGGTGGGCGCGTTCCGGATCCTGGCACAAGCTCTTCCCCGCGATCGCGTCCAGGCGATTGCAGTGCTGCGAGGGCTCCAGGATCAACTCCGGGTTTTACGCGGCTCCGAGGCTCAACAGGCTCAGGGGCTGGTGCTCGAGGCGATAGCCGAGCGGTCGCCAGAGATCCAGGCGGCTCGTCTCCGGCTGGAGGCGGCCCAGGCCTACACCGCGGCGGGTGATCGAGTTGCCGCGCGACGGATGCTGGGTGGTCTTGCGGACGACCGATCAGCGCCGCCGTCCGTCGCCTCCGATGCGGCCACCACGCTGGTGGATGTCCTCATCGGTGAAGGGAAGCTCGATCAGGCTGCAAAGCGGTTGGGCGAACTTCGACCCAGGCTGCCCGTCGACGAACATGATGCTCTGCGCCGGCGGATCGCGCTGGGCTGGCTCAAAGCAGGTGATCTCGTCCGGGCTGATTCGGTCGTTATGCGAGACAGCAGCGTCGAAGGTCTGGCCTTGAGCGGGCGCATCCGACTCTACGGGGGCGATATCCGTGCAGCGGTAGAGCTGTTCAAAGCGGCGGGACCCTATGCCGGCGATCGGGCAGAGTCGACGCAGCGGACGGCGCTACTCGCACTCCTGCAGCCGCTGGAACGCGACAGCATGCCTGAATTGGGCAGCGCACTCCTCCAGCTGGAACGGGGGGATACTTCGCAAGCTATCGAAGGGCTCGAGCGTGCGGCGGCAGAGCTTTCGCCTCGAGATGGAGGGGCCGAGCTCCGCCTCCTGGCTGGGCGCCTCTCGGCGGAGTCCGGACGTCTAGCTGACGCCGAGCGGCTTCTACGAGCGGCAGCCATCAGGGAAGCTCCAGCTACAGCTCCGGCGGCAAATCTCGCCCTGGCCGAGTTGCTCATCCGAAGCCAACGCGCGACAGAGGCAGTTCAGGTGCTGGAACAGCTGATTCTCACCTATCCGCAGAGCGCAATCGTACCTCAGGCGCGCCGCAAGCTCGATGAGGCTCGCGGCGCGGTGCCTCGCACATGAGGCGGCGGGAGTTCGTATGGCGTTCCTGCGCAGGCGTGGTGGCGCTCTCGCCGGTGCGCGCTTGGCTCCCCGCCCGGTCGCAGGCGCCATGGCTGCTTGTGCCGATGGACGATGCGCAAACGGATCACCTTAAGGCATATGGGCTTACGTATCGAGCTCTCAAGCGTGGTGTGAAGGCTGAATGGTTCCTGAACTATCGCAGCGGAGCGTTTCTCCTGCCGAGTGATGCCGGCACCGCCCGAGATGCCGCGCTGGCCGGCGTGACGGTAGAGCCTCTCGAGGATAGTCAGCTGGTGCAGATCCGCGGTGTCCTTCAGAGCGGCAACATGGATGCAGTGCCGCTGGAGAAGCCGCCCAAGGTGGCCGTCTATGCACCACCGAATGCTCCGCCATGGGATGATGCCGTGACCATGGCCCTCAACTATGCAGGCATCGAGTTCGAGAAGGTTTGGGATGCCGAAGTCCTGAGCCATAAACTGAACACCTATGACTGGCTCCATCTTCACCATGAAGATTTCACCGGCCAGTACTCCAAGTTCTTCTTGAACTATGCCGGCTCTGCATGGTTGGTGGAGATGGTCGAGCGCAACCGCGCGATGGCCCGCACACTCGGCTTTCCATCGGTCCCGGTCCAGAAGGGGGCGGTTGCGGGCGCTATCTCGGACTTCGTCGAACAGGGAGGGTTCCTGTTCGCAATGTGCACCGCTACCGAGACGCTGGACCTGGCGCTCGCCGCCGGCGGAGTCGATATCGCGGCATCGTATGCCGATGGCGATCCGATGGATCCCAACGCGACCTCCAGGATGAGATGGGATCGAGCCTTCGCGTTTCATAACGCACAGCTGGAGCTTAGCCCTACCACCTCGGTCTACTCCGACATCGACGGCCATCAGGTGAACTCTCCGGATCGGCGACAGCCGCTGGGCTCCTATAACCTGTTCAACTTCAGCGCCAAGATAGATCCCGTAGCCACGATGCTGGTTCAGAACCACCGTCAGGTTATCCCCGATTTCTATGGTCTAACCACCTCTTTCACCCGGAGAACATTGAAGCCGAGCGTCACCATACTCGCAGAAGAACCGGGTGCCCCCTGGGTCAAGTACATACACGGTGAGCATGGCCAGGGTACCTGGACATTTTTTGGCGGCCACGATCCAGAGGATCCGCAGCATCAAATTGGCGACGCACCAACTGATCTATCCCTGCATCCCCACTCGCCTGGCTACCGCCTGATACTCAACAACGTCCTGTTTCCCGCCGCAAAGAAGAAAGAGTTGAAGACTTGAGTGAGAGAATAGCTCCCGGTGTCCGGGCCTATCTCGCCAGCGAGATCTCCCGGGCAGGAGGGCGGGAGGTCACCTTCGTGGCGCAGATGGATCGTGATGGTGTGATCACCGAGGCTCGCGCTGTGGCCCGGGGCACCGCCGGGATGGTGCTGGCGCTTCCCGGCGGTGCTTGCCGCGGTGAAGTGCTGCTCCATAACCATCCCAGCGGAGTTCTGGAGCCTTCAGTCGCCGATCTCAACGTTGCAGCGGGCCTGCACGATGCGGGCGTCGGCTTCGGCATCCTCTGCAACGATGCCAGCGATCTCTACATGGTCGTGGAGGTGCCGCGGGACCGTCCCACCGTTCCGATCGATCCGTTTGAGATTGTTGACACCTTGGGAGAGAAAGGACCGGTAGCCGGACAGCTCAGGCGGTATGAGGATCGCCCGACCCAGCGCGACATGGCCGCTCACATTGCCGACGGCTATAACGACGGGGGGGTGCAGCTGCTCGAAGCCGGAACCGGGGTCGGGAAATCGTTCGCCTACCTGGTCCCAGCGCTCGCCTGGGCCCGTGCCAACGGGGAGCGGACGATCGTGAGCACCAACACGATCAATCTGCAGGAACAGCTGGTCGGCAAGGATCTCCCTCTCCTGCGGAAGGCACTGGCAACCGATGACTACTCGCCCACTTTTGCTCTCCTGAAGGGCTGGCGCAACTATCTGTGCCTCTCGCGCATGCACCAGGCAGTCTCAGGCCAACGAACTCTGCTCGAGCAGGACAAACTCGATGAGCTGATCACGATCGCGGAATGGGCAGGCCACACGTCGGATGGAACCCTGAGTGACCTGCCGGTGACACCAAGCAGTGAAGTGTGGGATGAGGTGAGTGCCGAGCCGGATCTTTGCACCCGGCTCAAGTGCTCCGAGTTCGACCGCTGCTTCCTTTTCCGGGCTCGGCGGCGCGCCGCAGAAGCGGACGTTGTGGTCGTGAACCACCACCTCCTGGCTGCCGACCTTTCGGTGCGCCAGACCACCGATAACTGGCAGGAGGCGGCGGTATTGCCGCCGTACCAGCGCCTTATCCTGGATGAGGCTCATCACCTGGAGGACGTCGCCGCCAACCATCTCGGTATCCAGGTGACCAGTCGAGCGGTTCGGCGCTTGCTGGCGCGCTTCGAGCGGAACGGCCGGGGGCTGGCTCCGACCCTGTCATATGAGCTCCAGAGCAGAAGTGATTTGTTGAGCCGGGCGAGCTTGGACCTGCTGCAGCAGCGCTTACTCCCCGCGGTGAACGATGCCCGACGGGCC
>DATFFX010000258.1:0-2849 GCA_035249825.1 Gemmatimonadales bacterium
GGATCGGTCGGGGTTGGAAGGATGGTTACGTCCGGTGATTCTCGAGAGTCTATGCGCCGGGACGGACGCCGTCAACGTTCTCATTCGTCGGCGGAGAGAATCAGCCGGCTCGCTGCCTGAAACAGCTCCGGGTCCAGCAGGTCGCTGATCGGAGCGGTGGGAACCGCCATCCTGCCGTCGTGACTCATCGTCAGCGTGATGACGTCGGCGTTGCGGCCGAACCAGCGAGTGCTGGGTTCCAGATCGGATGGGTACACGAACCGGGGCAACGAGGCGGCGGCAAGGGCTGCTTGTGAGCCGATTCCAGATTCCGGCATGGTGCCGGCCCACATCTCTGCCCCATAGTGTTGCGCCATGACAAACACTCGACTCACCTCGGTGAGCCCGCCCATTCGGTGCACCTTGATGTTCCAGATCTTGGGACCACCCAGCTCGATGATCTGGCGGGCCGCAACGGCATCTTTCAAGGTCTCGTCCAGGCAGATCGGCGTCTCCAGCTCGGACGCGAGCGTGGCGTGCCCCACCAGTTCGTCCGGTGCGAGCGGCTGCTCGATGTAAAGCAGGCCGGCCTGGTCGAGCTGGCGCAGGTTGGCTTCGTGTTCCGGCCAGTCGTAACCACCATTGGCATCCACCGTCAAAGGCAGGTCGGAACCGGCCATCGCCTGCCGGGCCGCCTCCACTGGAGCGGCGTCCCAGCCAGGCGTTACCTTGATCTTGACCCTCTGGTAACCCCGCGTGAGAGCTTCGTCGATCCAGCGCCGCAGCGTCTCGATCGACCGGTCATGAGGAATTCCGAGGGCGACACCACAGGTGATGGAGGATGCTGGATGGGTGCCGGTGCGTTCACCCAAAATCGCAGCGATGCCGGTCTTCCTCCGCGCCGCTTCGAGATCCCATGCCGCGGTCTCCAACCCCGCTCTCGCGAAAGGATTGCCGCGGATTCCGGACCGGAGGGTGGCGTCCACTTCCTCTGGTGAGTCCACCCGCGACCTGAGCAGTCGCGGAATGAGCACCCGCTGGAGGAGGTCGCGTGCGCCGGCGAGAGTTTCCTCCGAGTAGAACGGCAACTCGAATGGCGGTGATTCGCCATAACCCACGTTGCCTTGATCGTCGTGCAGCACGATAACGAGCGACCGGCGCACATTCATGGTACCGCCGGATATGATGAACGGCTCCAGCAGCGGAAGCGTCAGCTCATAGAGCTCGATACGTTCGATCGCCATTAGGTCCTGAGGTCAGAACAAGAGAAAAGCCATCGCCGAAACAAAAAACCTCACCACGAAGGCACGAAGGCCACGAAGGAAGTACATCTACCGAGGCACGAATTGAAGACGAAAAGAGCTAACTGGTCAGATAACAATCTTACAGGCTATGCATCAACTGCCTGAGAAATCTGTCTCCGCATGTCCTTTGTGTCCTTCGTGCCTTCGTGGTAAAGCTGTTGCGGTCTGTGAAAGGTCCAGGAATCTCAGCTCTCCATCGCTACGCTCCAGGAGTCCGTTCGCTTCAAGGTCGAGCATCCCGGCTATGAGGCCACTCTGTGGATGGAACAGCAGAGCATGCAACGCGCGCTGGGGGCGTGAACCTTCGGTAGCGGGATACTCGGAAAGCGGCAGCTGGAAGAAGGTGTGCAGCTGCACACATTCGCATCCCAGCCGCGCATAGTCGAGAATCATGCGGCCGGTACCCACGTTGCCGGTGCCGGCGAGTGGCGGTGTAACAACCTTCCTGGCGCGAGCCATAGCCAGCACCCGCAGATTGCGGTCGCTCAGGTCGTAGCCGCCATAGGCAACACCTTGCGTCGGGTCCCACAAGCGATTGAATACGACGATCGCATCGGCGGAACCGGCGGCTTCCATCATGGCAACCTGGAAAGCGTCGTCGAAGCGGGCGTTCATCAGCTTGAGTGCCAGCTTCACGCCATTCGGTCCTGCGGCGGATCGTATTTGCGCGGGGACTTCGTGCAGCCAGCGAAGGATCCGTTCCCGCTCATCGGCCAGCTCGTTCCCGGCCAAAGTGGGTGAAAAGTCCTTTTCCAATGGAAGGTCACCCTCACCCCACGCCGAGCACAGCCGGGTGGTCGTGTACTGGTACTCACCGTGGCGAAATGGTTCGTCCAACCGCGGGAGATGATATTTCACCGAAGGAATCGTTACCATCGCACGAGACCGGGTCAGATCGGACGCGGCTCGGACAAGAGTGAGGTACTCGTCGAAGGTCCGATCCCAGCCCCTGCCCTTCCATGTGACGCTCCAGCCCTCCCGGCCCCCTGCGGATTGCCGCCGCTCCACCTTCATGCGTGTCTCGTGTATTGCCCAGGCACCCATGGACCGGGTACCGCCAGCATCCTCGGCGATGACGGTCTTGAGGACCACGAACGCGAGACCCGCGGCCCTGTCGGTCTCGAGCTGCTCCTCGCTGAGGGAGAGCTGGCCGGATGCTTTTCCGATGGGATGTGGGATGCTGTAATCCAGATAGCGTGCGGTCAGGTCGATCCGATAGGAGTCTCGGATGTACTGCGGGAAGTCTCCGGGTAGCTCGCGCTTGAAGCGCTCGAAGTCACGCTCGAGTTGCGCGCGCATCTCGGACCAGCCGCTCGACGGCGCTCCGCTCCTCGTCCGGCAGAGGGGGACCCCAGGGATCGTCGCACGCCTCTGGCGGCAGGGCGCCCTCTGCGGCCGCGGCCCAGAGCATCCGCCGGATGTAGCCCTCCATGGGATCGATGAACGTGGTCTGAGCGAGACGATCGCAGAAGTGGGAGAGCATGATGAAACGGGCCCAGTCCTCAGCCGCTCGGGCGCGCAGCAGGTCAGCCTGGATTTCAGGAAGGGCCGCGCCCATGCCGATCA
>DATFFX010000259.1:0-5516 GCA_035249825.1 Gemmatimonadales bacterium
TCGGGTAGAGCTCCGCGTATTCCGGCCTCAGTCGGGCTTCGCGCATGCTTCGATCCTATCTCGGCGCCCCGCAACGCGCCATACTCTCAAACTTCGCTGATAAACCCGGTAAGAGGTCCCACCGTCTTTCGAAGCAGTAGCTCGGAGTGTCCCTGCACGATGAAATCATCGAGCTCGCCGACCACCCGATAGCCGAGTCGCAGGTACAGGCGGCGTGCTGAAAGATTGAAAGAGGAGACGCACATGAAAATGTTGGGAGACTCGCGCAGGATTCGTCGTTCAGCGAACTGCACCAGCCTGGAGCCGAGCCCTTTGCCCCGGCGTCCGGGATCGATGCAGACGGTCTGGATGTAGCCCACAAAGGCGCCCGTCATGCACAGAATCAGGAATGGCCAGCGTAATCCAGGGCTCCGACGCCGCCATGAGTTGTGCGCAGGTGCGGGCATCGTCCTCAGCCGTCAATGCCGAGATGGAGAGATCTGCCCCGGTCGGCACGGCTCAGCTTTGCAACGCAGCGCGCACCCGACCAGCCGCCTCTGCCCGAGCCTCACTCGAGGGGTTCCGCAACACGCCGAATTTCCGCAACAGATTGCGGGCCCTCCGGTAAAGATCCGAGATCACGTGGCCCCGCGGCATGTCTGCCATACGGGGCAAGAGCAGGAAGTGAACGTGCCGTAGGCGCTCATTGAAGGAGACGGCGTACACCCGCTCGACTACCACTACTTTCTCCAGCGCCAGCACCGCGGCATTAAGGAAAGGCCCGAGCGCCGCTGCCTCCTCAGGGGTAAGCTCGGCAAGGCTTTCACAGTGGCGCCGAGTCTTGAGGATCAGCTCTCCGGGGTCGGTATACCGACCGGTATGATGGCTCAGGAACCAGACGCCATTATCGAGGATCACCCCACCAGGAGCCGACACACGGCCGGCCACCTCTGCGCAAGCGCTGCATCCCTGGACGGGCTCTGCCACGGATGTCATACCCCGAGCGCGATCCTTTCCTTGAGGACCCAGACCTTCGTGGCGAAGAACAGCCGGATCATCGCTGTATGATCGTTCGCCCTCACCAGCACCACCAAGTCCTGCCCGTCGTTCCCGCGGGTAGCCCTCACCGTCTCCTTCTTCCGCATTCTGCTCCTGATTTGGTCGAACCAACCCGGCAACTCGGCGCGTTCATCGGCTCGAACCACGTCTCTGCTTTTGACGCCGGTGGGATCGGCCAGCGCCACCTTGCAATACCACTTACCCCGAGCCTCTCCCTTTGTCGCCCGCACGAAGGTGAGCGAGCGGTCGGGGAGCTCGGCCCACACTTTGACATTCGGCGTGGTGCGGGGTCGCACCTCGATTCTACCGTCGCGGCCGCTCGGGATTCGTACCAGGAACTCCCATTGATTACGGGCGGTGAAGTTCCCGTCCCGAACCAGGTAGCTCTGCTCCGTCCCTGATATGGGCTGCCCTCCGAAGGTCCAGGTAGATGCCCGCCCCTCACCGGGTCTCACTTCTACCTGATCCAGCCGGTACCGTGTTCGCCTTGCCATGGCAGCCTCCTCGAATGGTGGCTCAGGGGCAGATACCGAGACAAATGTCAGCGGGCTTCGGGTGGCCTATCACCGGAGAGCGCAATCTTGCCGTCGACGTGAATCGCGGGTAGAACGTTCGGTATGCTGAGTGTAGCGCTGACCGGCAGAACCTCGTCACCACGCAGCGTACCCTGCCGCAGCGCGGCCGCAACCGATTCCTCGATCTCGCGCTGAGCTGTCACACCGAAGCGCTTGAGGAACTTCCGCAGCTCCAGGTTAAACACCTCCTGGTCCATGGGCCCCTCCCGATTTTTGAACGTTGGTTAGCGGGCTCCTGGAAGCCCGCAGCTCTCGGAGAGCCGTATTCGGTGGGTAGCGAATGTGCGGTATGCCCAGTCGAATGCACGGCTGAACGGCGGTACTATCGAGATCAGGTACAGCGGATAAGCCCACCAGATGCGGCGCATGAGGTAGCGGTAGACATTCGCCCCCGAGTGTAGCCGGCCATTTCGTTCGAGCAGCCGGATTTCCTTTACCAGCTCGCTCCCTGATAGTCCGGTGCGTTCTTCCACCCAGGGACTTTGAAGCGGTGCCACTGCCAGG
This sequence comes from Gemmatimonadales bacterium, assembly GCA_035249825.1. Classification (GTDB taxonomy): domain Bacteria; phylum Gemmatimonadota; class Gemmatimonadetes; order Gemmatimonadales; family GWC2-71-9; genus CAVVWJ01. The sequence continues at coordinate 2,118 of DATFFX010000259.1, forward strand.
CCGTAGCGCGATAAGCTGGGGGCCCACGAAGGTACCCACCGGCTACAGACTCCACAGTCTCCATCGTAGAGGATCCATCCGGTATTCGGCTCCGCTACTGAATCACCATTGGACACGTTGGGTCGGTTCGCCATCTCAGTCACTCAGAGCCCGCCGGGCCACCCGAATACGCTCGGCTTCCACCCGGCCATACTGGTCCAGGGCCCGGCTCTTGAGCCGCTCCAGATCGAGTGACTGTAGCTCCGGTTTGCGGTCACGAACTGTCTCCAGGGCACGCCACAGTCCCAGTTTTCCGTGGATCCCGAGACCGAGTGTCTCCAGCGCTTCGAGCCACTGCAACTCCCCGCTTCCGCGGTCATCGAGCTTGAGCTTGGCTTCACCAATCTTCTCCGTAAGCCAGGCGGCCACCTTCCGAAACTTACTCTCGGTTCCGCCCAATTCCTTCAACAACTGTCGAAGAACTGCCTGATCTTCCTCGATGTCCCTTTGCAGCCCCAGGAGCAACGTCTCTCTCTCGGTTCCCTGTGCCGCTTGGCACAGGTGATCCAGCAGTTCGATGGCTGCTACCGAGCCGGCCAGATGGTCGTTGATATAGGTGGCGTAGCCGTCGGGGCTCATGGCCGGAGACCGAGTTCGGATGCGTTGGTGAGGGTCACTACCTTTCGCCCGTCTGCTTCGAGCGCCGCTTTACCTCCTTCTTCCCTGTCAACTACGGCGAAGACTCCAAGCACTTTGCCCCCCGCGCCCTCGATCGCCGATACGGCCTTACGGGCCGACCCGCCGGAGGTGATCACATCCTCCACTACGACCACTGCATCCCCGGGCTTGAAGTTTCCTTCAATCGGGCGAGCGGTGCCGTAATCCTTGGTCTCCTTGCGTACGCTGAAAGCGTCGATCGGCGAATCGGTCTGGAAGCTCGCTGCGGCGATGGCATAGGCGACGGGGTCCGCACCCATGGTGAGACCGCCGACTCCGGCCGGCCGCCAGCCCGCTGTCCTGATCGCGTTCCATCCCATGCGGCCAATCAGGGACAGTCCAGCCGCCGACATCGTTGTCGGGCGACAATCTATGTAATAGGAAGACCGCTGGCCCGAGGCCAGGAGGAAATCTCCACGCTTGATGGAGCGGGACAGGAGGAGGCTGCGAAGTGAGTCATGGTCCGTCACGACCCTCCCTTGCGGAACAGGCCGGTCAGGAATCCGCCTCGCTTGGGCGCCTCCTCCCGCACTGCCGTGCAGAAGGCCTTTGCGAATTCGTCAACCGTCTTGAAGCGCTTGTTCAAGTCCCGTTCGAGCCCGCGCATCACTGCGGCCTCGAGCGCTGCGGGAAATCGGAGTCCCTTACACGCTTCGTTAAGCGGCACCGGGGGTTGCGTTAGTAGTTGCTGAAACAACTCCCGAGGGCTCTTGCCGGTAAAAGGCAGCGCTCCGGTGAGCAGATAGTACGTGATCGTCGCCAGGCTATATACGTCGGCCTGTTCCTTGACCAGTTCACCGCTGAGCGTCTCCGGAGCGACGTACTGGAGCGTTCCCACGAAAAACCCTGCCCGGGTGAGCCGCTCCTCCGGACTGGACTCGGAGTCCCGTGCGATGCCGAAGTCCAGCAGCTTGGCGCTCTGTTCGGTTGGGTTGTACATGATGTTGGCGGGCTTGAGATCGCGATGGATGATCCCGGCACGGTGGGCTTCACTGAGCCCGGCGCCGATTTGCTCGACGATCTTGGCGACCAGGGCCGGAGCCAGATTCCCTGACCGGTTGACGAACTCCGCGAGCGGCTCTCCTTCCGCCCACTCCAACGCCAGGTAATGGAGTCCATCGGCTTGGCCGTAGTCGTAAGCCCGGACGATGTTCGGATGGGTGACCCGCGCGCCGTACTCGGCTTCCCGGAGAAATCGCTTCACGGCCACCGGGTCTCCCGCCAGCCGGGCGCGAAGGATCTTCACTGCCGCTGTACCACGATCCGGGTGCTCGGCGCGATAGACGGTCGCAGTGCCGCCTTCGCCGACATATCGCTTGAGGTGGTATCCGGCGACAGTCCGACCGACTAACGTGTCTGTATTCATGCAGTGGCCAAGCTACTTAATCTATGAGGAGGCAGCAAGTTGGAGTCGGCACTCAGGCCGCATAACGCGCTTGACGCCTCTTGCCCGGGGCCACTAACCTTCGCCGGACCGCAATTCCGCAGGTCCACCCGCGGTCCTCTCAGAGGTATTTCATGCGTCGGCTTGTCATAGCGGTACTGGTCGGCGGAGCCGCCCTCGCCTGCGGGAGCTGGAAGCGTGTCGGGAGCCAGGACGGCCCTGCTCCGGCCGACCAGCTGACGCAGCTCATGAATGTGTCCAGCTACTATCAGCGGCTGGGCCGACTCGCCGCCGCCGAGCCGCTGCCATTCGTCGGGACGGTAGCCTTTGCCGCGGGGCCGGCCGACTCGGTGATCACCGCATTGGGACTCTCGCTCGAGAATCGAGCGCTTGCATTTCAGCGGGAAGGCAATCTGTTCGTTGCCCGCTATCGGGTCACCATTTCGTTTCAGCGGGAGGGTGCTCGCTCGGTCGACCTCGCGCGTGACGAGATAGTCCGGGTGCCCACTTTTCAGGAGACACTTCGGGCCGACGAGAGCATCCTGTTTCAGCAGATCCTCCGGCTGACGTCTGGCAAGTACAAAGTGCAGGTGACTGTGCGTGACGCCGGTTCCACCGCGGAGAGTCGCGCCGAGGGGGAGTACACGGCACCCGACTTCGAGGCGGGCACCACCTCGGCCCCCATTCTCGCTTATCAGGCAACCGGGCGGGGAGCATTGACCGATCCGCTTTCCGTAGTCCTCAACTCTCGAGGGTCGGTCGGCTATGGAGCGGACACCCTGCTGGCCTATATCGAAGGCTACGACTTTCCCGAGCCAACTACGGTTCCATTCCTGGTTGAGGATGAACACGGGAACGTCATTTATACCGATTCGCTTCGGTTCCGGGGTGGAAGGCCGGTCGAAAGCCAGGTGATTCGTCTCGCGCCGGACAGCATCTCTCTGGGTGAGCTCAAGCTGGCGGTAGGCGCCGGGGCAGACCAGCGCAGTACTTCCGCGCTGGTCTCCTTCTCACAGGCCTGGGTGATCACCAATTTCGAGGAGATGCTGGATCTGCTTCGATACTACGGCGAGGATGCGCGGGTGAGCGCCATGCGGAAGGCGCCCGTAGGTGAGCGGTCGCGGCTCTGGCGGGAATTCTACGCGGAAACCGATCCCAACAAGACCACGCCGGAAAATGAAGCCCTCAACGAATATTTCGGCCGAGTGGGCGCGGCCAATTCCCGCTTTACCGATGAGGGCACCACCGGCTGGCGCACCGATCGCGGCGAGGTATTCATCGCGCTGGGACCACCCGACGAAAGCATCGAGACGAGCCCC
>DATFFX010000260.1:0-14883 GCA_035249825.1 Gemmatimonadales bacterium
CTGATCCTGGCCTACGAACTCGTCCAGGCGCGAAGGACGAAGCGCCGCGTCAGCGCTGGTCTCCTCGGGCAGGGCTTCCGGTGTTGTGACTTGGAGTCGGCTCATCGTAGAGAAACGTAAGCGGTAAGCGGTAAGCGGGAAGCGGGAAAGACGGAAGGACGGGAAGAAAAATGAATTGTCATCCTGAGCGAAGCGAAGGAACTGGCTCGAGCACGCGACATTTAGAGTCCGATGCACTCAGAGTAACAATCGCATTTCCTGCCTGTCTTTCCCGTGCTTCCCTCACCTATCGATACGGGCCTTCCACCGGACGGGGCGCACATCCGGCTCCACGACGTGTTTCGCGTGACAGGTCACGCAACGGTCTCTGATTCGTGAGCTACGAATCGCTACCAGCTTGCGATTGGTGGAGCCGCAGCGAGTGCATATCCATTCAGCGGTGGTGGCAGGAACGGTCATCGACTATGTCGTTCCACGCGAGGCGGCCAGTTGCTGGAGTGCACGCCGGATGAGCTGAGGTGTCTCCGCCGGGGCACCTGATGCGAGCGCAATACGCACCGCGTCGTCTGCTTCGGCGACCCCATAGCCCAGCCCCATGAGTGCCTGCACTGCGTCCTCCGAGCCGGTCTCGCGAGGACCCGCCGGTTCCATGACAACATCACTGAAGCGATCCTGAAGCTCCAGCACCAGGCGTTCGGCCTTCTTTCTGCCGATGCCGCTCACGGAGCTCAGGGCGTTGAGATCACGGGCGAGGATGCTGCGAACGGTGCGCTGGGGGCCCAATGCCGACAGCAGTGAGAGGGCGAGCCTTGGCCCAAAGCCGCTGGCACCCAGCAGACGCTGAAAGACCTGCCGCTCTGTGCTGCTGTCAAACCCAAACAGTGCCCACCCGTCTTCCTTTACAACGAGCTCGGTGAAGAGGCTGACGCGGGAGCCTCGCGCCGGAAGGCGCACGGCAACGCCTGCTGGGACGGTGACCGCGTATCCGACGCCGCCATCGGTCTGCACCACCAGCGTTTCACCGTGCCGCTCGGCAACCACGCCGGTAAGAGTCGCAATCATCGGTTGCTCGTGATCTGCCGAGCAAAGGCGAGCCGCTGAGGGAGAAGCATCAAATGAGTGAGCGCCACGGCCACTCCGTCGGCCGCATCGTTCGGGGAGGGCGGAACCTTGAGCCGCAGCAACTGGGCGACCATATACCCGACCTGGGGCTTCAGTGCGGCTCCGCGGCCAACGATAGTCTTCTTGATGAATGCAGGAGAATACTCGGCGATCTCGACTCCAGCTATCTCAGCGGCGAGCAGGATCACTCCGCGGGCATGGCTCAGGACGACGGCGGTGCGGACGTTCTTCCCGTAAAAGGCATTCTCCACCGCAACGACTTCGGGTGCATGCCTACCGATGAGCGCGGAAACCCCGTCGAACAGAACCCGCAGCCTGGATGCCAACGGGTCGCGGGCGCCGGTCGTCAGTGTACCGCACTCCAGGAGCCGTGAATGCCGTCCGGGCAGGCCCTCGACGACTCCATAACCCATGACAGCGGTACCGGGGTCGATGCCGAGCACCTTCAACGGTCCAGCCTCAGGCTTCCGCCTCGGCCAGCTGAGCAGCGTCGATATCGAAGTTGGAGAAAACCTTGGAGACGTCGTCCAGCTCCTCCAGCACATCCATGAGCCTGACAATGCGCTCAGCGTCGGCGCCTTCGACCCGCACCGTGTTGCGCGGGACCATAGCCAGCTCGGCGGAATCGATCTCCATTCCCTTGTTGCGCAGGGCGTCCTGTACCGTGTGGAACATCGGAGGGGATGTAGTCACGAGATACTGATCTCCCTCGCGGCTAAAATCTTCGGCTCCCGCCTCCAGCGCGGCCTCGAGCGCGGTGTCCTCGTCGTGTCGCGCGCTCGGGAGATAAATCTGGCCTTTTCGGTCGAACATCCAGGCAACCGAGTTTGTGGCACCCAGATTTCCACCGTTCCGGCTGAATGCGTGGCGGATCTCGGCGACCGTACGGTTGGGGTTGTCGGTGGTGACCTCGATGAAGATGGCTGCTCCACCCGGACCGTAGCCCTCGTAGGTCAGCTCCTCATAGACGCTGCCCTCCAGCTCGCCAGTGCCTTTCTTAATGCCGCGATCGATGTTTTCGCCCGGCATGTTGACGGCCTTCGCTGCATCGATTGCGGTGCGCAGCCGGGGGTTCCCTGCGGGGTCGCCGCCTCCGGCCCTGGCCGCGACCGTGATCTCCCGGATCACCTTGGTCCAGGAAGACGCGCGTTTGGCATCGGTAATGGCCTTCTTGCGCTTGATCTGCTTCCATTTGCTATGGCCGGCCATAGCCGAATCCCTCCAGCTGCGTAGGATTTGCGTGGTTTCGGAAATTCTGCTGCGGCATGCGGAAACATAAGGGCCACACCCGCTTGCGGCAACGCGGCGGGGCGGCTAAGCTCACGCCTTATGCCCTCTATAAAAAGCCTGGTCTCGGCTGCCTGCATCCTGCTGCTCGCTTGCGGTTCAGAGTCCTCCTCTGCCCCCAAACCGCCCGGTACCTTCACGGTATTCCCCAACCTTCCGCTTCCTCCCGGCGCTGAGTTCGTTTCCCGGGCAGGTAGCGCTGACGCGCTGCAGCTCACGCTGTTCAGCGCCGGTGAGACCGCCGGAGTCGTCGATTACTACCGCGGGGTGCTGAGCAAGGGCAGGTGGCGACTCGTCAGCGATGTGAAGAAGCCGGATGGGACCGTTGTGCTGTATGCGGAACAGGACGGTCCACCCCTCTGGGTGCGTGTCTGGCCCAGCTCCGACCGGCCCGGGACCATGGTGCAGCTCGCTGGAGCTGTCGTGCCGAAAGACTCGGTGAAAGCGGAGCAGGGGGAATCAAAGCCGGCGGGGAGCTAGACCAGTCTCAGGCTTCTAATCTGCATCCAACATGTCGACAAAGCGGAGCCAGCGAGGGTAGAAGTACAGATCCACGAAACCATTCGGGCCGTTACGATTCTTGGCCAGGATCAGTTCCGTGGCGCCTTCGACGCCCTGACCCGGACGGTACATCTCCTCCCGGTAGACCATCAGTATCACATCGGCATTCTGCTTGATCGCGCCCTTGGCCCCAAGATCATCGAGAGTAGGTCGGGGGTCAGCCCTGCCGGTGCGGAGGTGAGGCAGCTGGGCAATGAGCAGAACGGCCAGGTCTCTTGATACTGCCAGCGCCTTGAGTGCGCGCACCGTCTGGACCACCCGTTCGTCCAGCCGCGTAGCCGGGCGCGGGGGTCCAGTGAGCTGAACCGAATCCACTACCAGCAGCTGGCGTCGGGGTACGATGTCGAGCGCGTCGCTCACCTCGTCGAAGTCAGCGCCCAGGAGCGGCTTTATCAGCAGGGGGGCGTCGCGAAGGCGAACCGCCGCTGCACCGACTGCGGCTCTGGCTGCGTCATCGAGGCGCCCTTGCCGCAACTCGTCGATGGCGACCTTGGCTTCCAGCGCCAGGGCGCGCTCCATGATCCGCTCGGGGCCCATCTCGCCCGAGAAGTACATCGTGGGAAATCCGGCTGCGGCCGCACGGATTGCGATGCCCAGTGCCAGTGCCGACTTGCCGCTACCCACGTCACCTCCGAGAACCACGAGATCCTTCCTCCGCGGCCCTCCACCCAGAAGGCGATCGAGGGATGCAAAGCCGGTCGGTACCGTGTCGCTCTGGGAAGATCCGCCCAAGCGATCATCGAGTCCGGCGACCAGCTTCTCCAGCACTGTGGCGTGAGCTTGATGGGACTTCCTGGTCAGGCGCGGCATGGCGGAGTATAACGGGAAGGGCCTCTCATTCCCGACCCTGTCTTGCCTGCTTCACTGCCATAGCCACCGCTTCACCCGCCTCAGGACCTCCGGTTTCGCGTGCGGGGGCGATCAATTGGCTCAGAACCTGTGCGGCGGTCTCCGCCCGGGCATCGCGCAGCTGGCTCACGGCCGCGCCCAGCGCGCGCCTCAGCGGCGGAGGCATCGTGAGGCTCGACAGGCGCCGCTCCAGGGCCTGAACTCTTCGGCGCTGGGCTCGCTCCGCCGGCGGAGGATCCAGCAGCAGATCCTGGGCTACGCGCACGGTCAGCCAGAGCGCGAAGATACCGCCCCGCTTGGGCCCGCGGCCGACTGCCGGCAGGAGCGCGAGCAAGGCACTCGCTGCGGGATCCCAGCCGTTCATGTGAACGTGCTTTGAAGTGTCTGATACACTGCAGCCGGCTGGATATCGATCATGCAACGATGGTGAACCAACGGGCAGCGAGGACCGCCCTGGGAGGTACAGGGCCTGCACGCAAGCGGAAGCTCCACAACCCGCGCCTTCCTGGAATAGGGGAAGAACCCGAACGCCTCTACCGTAGGGCCGAACAATCCCACGACGGGTGTTCCCACTCCAGTAGCCATGTGCATCACACCGGTGTCGCCTGAAATGAGAGCCCGTGAGCGCTGCAGCAGCGCCCCAGTGGTCTGCAGGCCAAAGATACCTGTGGCGTTTGCCACCCGCCCCCTGCCATTCTGCGCCAGCTCGGTGCCGAGGGGCGCGTCTGCCCGCCCACCGACCAGCACCACGGCAGTACCATCCTGGACGTGCCTGTCTATCAGTGTCCTCCAATGCTCGAGTGGCCAGCGCTTGGTGGCATGGGCTGCGCCCGGCGCCATCGCCACGATGTTGGGTTCGTTCTCCAGACCCACCGATCTAAGCCAGGCGCTCACATGCTCAGCCGCTTCGCGACCGATGAAGAATTCCGGCGGGAGGCCGTCCGGTTTCACTGCGAGGTCGCGGGCCGCTGAGAAGTAGCGCTCCGCCACCGGCCGCCGGTCACGATATCGATTTCGTTTCAGGCGAATCAGCAGAGTCCGGGCGAAACGGTGCTTGGGGTATGATCGCCAGCGGCCGGGCACGAGCAGGCGAAGTGCCCTGCTCCTGAGATTGTCGTGGAGATCCAGGAGGTGCGTGTATCGGTCGCCTCTGAGCTCGGTGGCCAGGCTGAAAAGCGACCTTTCCGGCGCTAGCCCGAGCACCCGATGAACGCGGGGATTGTGGCTGAGTAGCGGTACGTACTCCCGTTTGGTCAGCAGCGTCACGCGTGCGTCCGGATACGAATGCTGGATGGCGCGGAGGAGCGGGGTAGTAAGGAGTATGTCTCCGATCGAGCTGAAGCGAACCGCGAGGATGTTCGGGGAGACTGGCAAGTGGGGCACGGGGAGAAGGTACAGCGTGAACTGCAAACGGTAAACGGTAAGGGGTGTGTTGGGCTGGTTCACCATTCACTGTTCACTGTTCACCGCTCACGTCTATGTTTACAGAATGCCCCGACCAAAAAGCATCCTGTGGGTGGACGATGAGGTAGAGAGTCTCACGTCTCACATCCTCTTCCTGGAGGAGCAAGGCTTCGCCGTCGAGACCACCCCCCATGGTGACGATGCGCTGGTGCTACTCCAGCGTCAGCCCTACGGAGTGGTGCTGCTCGATGAGCAGATGCCCGGCCGGCGGGGGCTCGATCTCTTCCAGGCCATCCGTGCAATCGACCATGGCATGCCAGTCGTCATGGTCACGAAGAGCGAGGAGCCCGAAACGTTGAAGGACGCGATCGGCGCGGAGATCTCTGACTACCTCATCAAGCCGGTAAATCCGCGGCAAATACTCTCGGTTGTCACCCGCCTGCTCGAGGGCGACCGTATCCGGCAGCAGCGGCTCTCGAGAGACTTCGCGACCCGCTTCCGCGAGCTCGAGGCTCGGCGGGGTGCTCCGCTGGCCTGGCGTGAATGGATCGAGGTGGTGGTCGAGCTGGCGGAGTGGGAGGTACGCCTGGGCCAGGCCGATGAGCCGGGCCTGCAGGATGCCCTGCGCACCCTGCAGGATAGCATGCGCCAGGATTTTGCCCGCTTTCTCCAGCGCAATTACGCCAAGTGGCTGCACGAGGGAGACAGCGACCGGCCGCCGTTGTCAGTGGACATCGGTGCGGAGTTCCTTCGTCCAGTCCTGGATATGCACGGCCGCGCCATGCTGGTCGTCGTGGACTGTCTCCGGCTGGACCAATGGGCCATGATTCGTCCCCTGATCAGCGCCCGGTTCGACATCGAGACGGCACATTACTTCTCGATTCTGCCCACGGCCACCCCATTCGCCCGCAATGCCATATTCAGCGGCCTGTTTCCAGCGGAGATCAAGGCGCGTTATCCCAAGTGGTGGCATGACAACGAGGAGGCGAGTCTAAACGCTCACGAGGCCGAGTTGCTGACGGAACACATGCGCGAGCTTACCGGCCGCCAGGTGCCGGTTCATTACGAGAAAGTGTTCACCGCGGCCGACGGTGAGGGTTTGCTCAAGCGCCTGCCGGCGCATCTGGCCCAGGACGGGGTCACGGCGCTGGTGTTCAACTTCATCGATCAGCTCACTCACGGCCGGACCGAGAATTCGACGCTCTTCGAGGTCGCTCGCGATACGCCTGCCCTCCGAAACCTGACCCGCACGTGGTTCGAGCGCTCGCCCCTCTGGGACGCGTTGCGCGAGGCCGAGCGCCGGGGAGTTCCCGTGCTGCTCACCACGGACCACGGTTCCATCCACTGTCACACTCCAGCGACGGTCTTTGCCAAGCGGGATACGACCTCGAACCTGCGCTACAAGTTCGGTGACGATCTCCGGGCGCAGGATCCCGAAGCTGCCCTGGTAGTGGAAGACCTGGCCAGCTTCGGGCTTCCCAGTCGAGCGCCCGGCACTCGGCTGCTCCTGGCGACCGGCGACCGCTTCTTCGTTTATCCCACCAAACTCCGGGAGTATCAGGCCCGTTATCGCGGCGCATTCCTCCATGGAGGGGTGTCACCCGAGGAGGTGCTGCTTCCGATAGCGCTGCTCACGCCTCGGCATGGCTGACGTGCGGCCCGAGCTCAGGCTCCTGCGCCTGATCATTCCATACCGTGGACTTCTGCTGCTGGGGTTGGGCACGACCCTGCTCGCGTCCCTGCTTGACGGCTTCACCCTCGTCATGCTAGTCCCCCTCCTCAAGCATCTCTTCGGTACCTCTGGCAGCCTGCGGCCCGGATCGACCCAGCTCGAGTCGCTGATGGACCGGCTGGTGGATCCGCTCGTTGCCGGCGCCACACCAGACCAGGCGACAGCTCGCCTGGTCGTACTGCTGGTCCTGGGTCTGGTACTCAAGAATGTTCTGAGTTACGCCTCCACTCAGGTCTCGGTCCGGGCCCAGGAAGGACTGGTGCGCGATCTGCGTACCCGATTGTTCGCCCATCTCCTCAATCTGGATCTGGGGTTTTTTCAACGCACCCGGGGAGGTCAGCTGATCTCCGGAATTATCACCGAAGTAGATCAGACGAAGACCGTGATTACCGCCTCGCTGCTGTCGTTCTTCCGAAATCTCGTCGTCGTGGCGGTCACGCTTTTCATCCTCAGCCAGATCTCCCTTCGATTGACCCTGCTTACGCTGGCGTTCGTACCCTTCCTGGTTGCGGGACTTCAGGCCCTCTTGCGAAGGCTGCGAGCCCACGCCCGCGCCCGGGCCCATGAACGGGGGGAGATCACCTCGACTGCAACCGAGCGACTCGCGGCCATCCGGCTCATCCGATCGTATGGCGAAGAGGCCCGGGAGACCGCCCATTTCAGGGCCCAGGCAGAGCGCTACCGCAAACGGGTGATCCGAACCCAGCGATTCTCCTCACTCACCAGCCCCTTAACGGAGGTGTTCTCCGGCTTTCTCGTGATCCTGATCATCTGGGCCGGCACCAAGCCGGCACTGATCGGCTTGGCGGCTCCGCTTGCCCCCGAGGCGATCATCGTGTTCCTGATGGCTGCTCTGAAGCTTACGTCGCCGCTCAAGACTATCGCGTCCTTTCCTGCGGTCATGGCGGTTACCATGGCGAGCGCCGAGCGCATTTTCGAGTTTCTCGATCAGCCGCCCACTGAGGTCGACGAACCAGACGATCACCCGGCTCGCTTCGAGCGGGAGATCGTCTTCGATCGAGTCTCGTTCCGCTATGGTGACGGCGATCTGGTGCTGTCCGACGTTTCCTTCAGGCTACCCAAGGGCAGCGTCGTCGCGTTGGTTGGCCCTTCCGGCGCCGGTAAGACGACTGTGGCTGACCTGCTTCCTCGCTTTTACGACCCTTCAAGCGGCCAGGTTCTCATGGATGGAATGCCGCTCACCCAGATCGGGCGCCGTTCGCTTCGCTCGATCATGGGCGTCGTCAGCCAGGATACCGTCCTCCTCAACGACACCGTGCGAGCCAACATCGCCTACGGTTCTCCAGGCGCCACAGCGCGGCAGATCGAAGGCGCGGCGGAAGCGGCGAACGCGGACGCCTTCATCGCTACCCTGCCGCAGGGCTACGACACCGTTCTCGGTGAACGTGGCACGCGGCTTTCTGGTGGCCAGCGCCAGCGGATCGCAATCGCGAGGGCGCTCCTGCGTGACCCACCTATTCTCATCCTCGACGAGGCTACCAGCGCCCTTGATACCGAGTCGGAGCGGCTGGTTCAGCAGGCAATCGAACGGCTGATGCAGGAACGAACCGTCCTCGTCATTGCCCACCGCCTCGCGACCGTGCGCGATGCGGACGAGATCGTGGTCCTCGATGGCGGCCGCGTAGTGCAGCGCGGGGGCCATGAGGAGTTGCTTCGGGCCGGTGGACTCTACCGCAGGCTCTACGACCTGCAATTTCGTGGCGAGGAGACGGCTCTAGGAGCAGAGCTGTGAGGCTGGAAGGCTCCCACCGCAGTGCTTTTCGCTCGCCGCTTCGGGTGTCCGCGGTAGTGACCACCTACAACAATCCACGGGGGCTTCATTTAGTGCTGGCCGGCTTGCTGCGCCAATCATTTCACGACTTCGAGCTTCTCATCGCCGATGACGGGAGTGGACCGGAAACAGCGGCAATCGTCGCGGAGTTCGCCAGACGTGCGCCCTTTCCAGTGCGCCACGTCTGGCACCCTGACGAGGGATTTCGCAAGTGCAGCATCTGCAACAAGGCTATCCTCGAAGCGACTGGCGACTACCTCGTCTTCTTCGATGGGGACTGTATTCCTGGCCGGGAATGCCTCGAGATCCATGTGAGGGCAGCTCGGCGCGACAGCTATCTCGCCGGCGGCGCGGTGTACCTCGACAAATGGTTGTCTGAGCGCCTCACGCCGGCTGATGTGTCCTCGGGCCGGTTGGATCGGCCTGGTTTCTGGTGGATTCACGTGAACAAGCGGCGGCGGCTCCTGGCCCGCCATCTTCCGGTTCTCCGGGATGTGATGAATCGTCGAGTGCCGCGCGAGCCGAGCTGGCGAGGAGGCAACTCGTCTGCCTGGGCAGAGCACATGCGTGCTGTGGGTGGCTTCGATGAGCGCTTTACCTATGGCTTCGAGGATGCGGATTTTGGCCATCGGCTCCAGGCGCTCGGGGTTCACGGACGCTCCATCCGATACAGTAATCCCGTTATGCACGTGGAACACGCCCGGCCCTACGCAGACCCACTGCAGTTGGATCGGAATCGCCTGCTCTATGACGAAAATCGCGCGCTGCGGTTGGTGTGGACACCGTACGGCCTTCCGGCGCCGTGACCGCTCCGACTGTCATGCAGGTGCTGCACCAGGGCGGCGGTGCCGGCTCGGTGACCTCGACACTCCACCTGAGTCTTGGCTTGGCCCGCAGGGGACTGCACGTTCGTTTCGTTTGTCCCCCCCACTCCGAGGTGGAAGCGCTGGCCCGCGCTGGAGGCCTCGAAGTGCATCCACTCGCTCTGCTGCCTCATCGGCGTCGAGCCAATGCATCCGCGCTGGCGCATCTCCTCGAGGCGTACCCTGTCGACCTGCTCAACTCCCAGAGCGCAAGGGATCGGGAAGCCCTAACGTGGCTGGCTCTGACCGGCCGACTAGGTGCTCCGCTGGTTGTGACCCGGCGCCAGATGCCGCGCACCTTCATTTTGGAGAACTGGGTAGTGAGTCGGATGGCGGCACAGGTCGTGGCGGTCAGCCGTTCCGTCGGTGAAGCCCTGGTTCGGCGCGGAACTCCGCGTCGCAAGCTCACGGTCATTCCGAATGGAGTTATCACCGATCGGATCGATGTTGCGGTGTCGTCTGCTGTCCTGGAACAATGGAAGGAGCGGATCGGCTGGGATCCGAACCAACGAACGATTGGTGTGGTAGCACGAGCCAAGGACCAACATGTGGTACTTCGGGCTTTGCGATCGGTATCCACTCCAGTGCGGTTGGTTCTCGCGGGTGTGGATCCACGCAGCCAGCTGGCAGGTCTCGCCTCGGCCGTCCCCTACCGGCACGCCGTTGTCTGCCTGCCGTTTACGCCTGAGGTCCGGCCACTGTACGAGCTGTTGGATCTGGTCCTGCTCCCTTCGCGTTCTGAAGGGCTCTCACAGGCGCTGCTCGAAGCCATGGCGCTGGGAAAGCCCGTGATCGCGTCAGGCGCCACCGGCAATCTCGACGTCATCAGTGATGGAGTGAACGGCCGATTGGTCCCACCACTCAACGCCGCGGCATGGGCAGCAGCAATCGAGGAGCTTCTCCGGGATCCCGCGTTGGGCGTGCGATTGGGAGCGGCCGCGAGACGCACCGCACGGGTGGACTTCTCGCTGGAACATACGATTGAGAAAACCGCTCGCCTCTACGACACCCTGCTGGCCGGATCGCCCGGCTCTGGCCATCTCCGCGGTGCAGCTGTGTGACGAGAATTTCAGGCTTTACCATCGTTCGTAATGCTATCAAGCTCGACTTCCCGGTGGAGGCGAGCATCCGTTCCATTCTCCCCATCTGCGATGAAGTTGTGGTGAACGTCGGGCGATCTGCGGACGAGACCCTCGAGCTGGTGCGCTCCATTGAGAGCCGCAAGATCCGCATCCTGGAGACCGAATGGGACATGACTCGGCGCAACACGGTTCTCGGCCACGAGACCCATCGCGCGATGCGGGCCTGCACTCATCCTTGGGGAGTGTATATCCAGGCAGATGAGGTGTTGCACGAGCGTGGCGCCGACGAGCTTGCCACCGCTATTCAGGAAGCCGATGGCGATCGGCGGATCGAAGGGCTACTGGTGCGGTATCTTCACTTTTATGGTGGCTTCGACACCGTGGCCACCCACCGCCGATGGTATCGAAGAGAGGTACGAGCGGTGCGCCTGGAGCCGCAACTCGACATTCGGCCGTACCAGGGTGCGCAGGGTTTTCGGGTCGGTGCTGATTACCGAAAGATTCGAGCGCGTCTCACCGGTGCGGAGATGTTCCACTACGGATGGGCCCGGCCGGCCCAGGCCCTGCGCGAGAAGCGCGACCTCGGACGCACCATGTACCCCTGGCGTGATGCCGATGTGAGCCGTCCTCTCCTGGACTGGATGCCCGGACTAAAGCCGTTCGAAGGTACTCACCCGGCGGTCGCACGGCAGTGGATTGAAGCCCGCCGGTTCGATCCGGAACGGGTAATCGGGCCCCGTAAATTCCGCTGGCGCTTCCTTCGATATCATCTTTCCACCATGATCGAGCGGCTCACCGGCGTCAGGGTCTTCGAATTCCGCAATTACGAGATCGTTTGACGCAGGGAATACCCGCGTCCCTCGAGCAGCAGCTGAACGCGATGCGCGTAAGTGTGATGCCCGAGGGCATGGCGACGTCCAGCCTCGGCGATTCCTCTGCGTTCCGCCGGATGGTCCAGGTAATAACGCGCTTTCTCGATTCCATCGTCCAGGCTCCGATACCACACACAATGCACTCCGTCCGCGCCCAGCGCCTCGATGCCCGAAACCCATTCACCAAGGTAGAAGCCACTGCACCCCATCACTTTCCACATGCGGTTCGAGGCGGAGGCCGTCTGATATGCCATATCGGGTAAGGAGTGGGCGCCGAGGGAAATGGCTGCCCCACCAACCGCCTGAGCATATGCGTTGCGATAGACCGGTCCTCCTCTCACCGGGAGGTCCGGCGGGGCTTGGCGCCATCCCGGACCACGGATCTGGAGATCGTAAGCGCGTGCCATCGCCCTGAGGACAGTATTCCGATGTGGCGAATTCCCTCCAATGAACGCCATCTCGCAGTGGTAACGTCGCGGAATGGATTGGGCGGGGCGGTCCAGCTCGGGGTCCATTCCCTGTGGGAGATACAGCACGTTGGAGACACCGAGCGACCGGTAGGTCTCCACTGTGGGGAGATAAGTGACGAACATGGCGTCCACCATGCGACCGAGTGTCAGGACATCCTGGATTGGCGGAACACGCAAGTCGAAATACCAGAACGCCGAATACCGTCCCCGTATGAGCTTCTTCAGGCGCTCCTCTCCCATGAGTGTCGCATGTCGCCCCAGTATTACTACGTCGGGCTCGAAGGATTCTACCTGACGCATCAACAGAGGCAGTGCCAGCCTGCCCAGATTCTGAGTCCAGGTGACAGCGTTCACCAGCGTGCAGGCATGTCCCAATGAGCGCACCGCCCGTGCGACCGCAGCTTCATTCTTGTGCTTCCGCCCCGCTCCGATGACGACGACCCGCAGAAAGACCTCGCACTGGATAGATGAACGCATGCTCCGGCTCGCGGCAAAGATAGTAATACCGCTACCTTGTCGAACATGAGTGTGCCGCAACTGCTTTTCACCTACGATTTCCCACCGATCGGCGGCGGCATTGCCCGCATGATGGGCGAGTTGAGCAGACGGTATCCTCCCGGTTCCCTCGTAGTGTCGACCGGCAGCTCCGCTCCTGGTCATGAGGTCGACGATGGGTCGAGAAACCGGGTGGATCGAATACCGGTGGCGAGTCGCCGGCTGCGCACTGTTCAGGGACTCCTGGCCTGGTCGCGCCGGGCTGACGAACTCGCACGCACGCTCGATCCGGAATTCGTCTGGTGCGGGAATCTCAAGCCGGCGGGATATCCAGCGCGCTGGGTCCGCCAGCGCTTCGGGACGCCATATGGAATCTTTCTCTATGGAACCGATCTCCTCCTGCTGCAGGATCGCGTGCGCACGTCTTGGTTGAAGCGTCGTACGGCGCGCGCGCTGATGGGCTCGGCAGCAGTGTTGGTCGCCATCAGCCGGTGGACCAGAGATCTGTGCCAGACAGTTTTGTCTGAGTTGAACCTTCCTGGTGACCAGATAGAGGTTCGGGTTGTCCCCCTGGGGACCGACCCGGAGTCTTTCCGGCCGGGCATCGATCCCACCGGCGTCAGAGAGCGTTATGCACTGGAAGAGGGCCGCTGGCTGCTCACTGTAGCAAGGCTGGTAGCCCACAAGGGGATCGATACCGTACTGCACGTGCTTGCCGCCCTGCGAGACGAGCACCCGTCGCTCAGGTACGCGGTTGTCGGCTCAGGACGGATGCAGGCCGAGCTCGAAGCACTGGCGGTCCGCCTCGGCGTTTCGCAGCGCGTGCGGTTTCTGACCAACGTGCCTGATGCGGACCTGCCGGCTCTCTACAACCACGCGGAGATTTATCTCGGGGTCTCGCGTCCCGCCGAGCTGATGATGGAGGGTTTTGGGATTTCTCTCAGCGAAGCGTCCGCCTGTGGTGTTCCGGTGGTAGGCGGAGCGAGTGGTGGGATTCCCGATGCGGTGCGAGAGAACGAGACCGGCTTGCTGGTAGACGCTCTGACTCCCGGACCTGTCATCGAGGCGGTACGACTACTTCTGGAGAACCCTGACCTCGGGCGTCGGCTCGGCGCAGGAGGACGGCGAGCAGTGGAAAGCTTCTTCAATTGGGATCGGGTCACGGCCGACATCCGTCAATTGGGCCGGGAGTTCGGCAGCCAGAGGGGCAGAAGACCATGAGACTGGCCTCATGCCCAGCACCGGGCGAGATTGTCAATCCAGGTGCTGGAGTGTTCAGTTTTGAGGTCAGGCCGCAGAGTCTTCGGGACTCACGCTGATGGCATAGGTGGGGCAATTGAGAACGTAGGCGCCGTCTATCGGGGACCAGCTCTGGACGGGGGTCAGGACCTCGGCTTTGCCCCGGGCATCCAACCTGAAGACCTGGGGTGCCTGGACCACGCAGGACCCGCAGCCCACACAGCGCTCCTCGTCCACCAGGATTCGGAGCCTCCGCGTGGGATGCATGCCCTGGGAGATCCCGGTCAACCTCGTGCCCAGCTGGTCGAGCGTGTTGGCTGTCGCCCGGTAGCCCGCGTCGATGAGCTCCTCCGTCTTGTCGAAGGCAAACATCGAGATGTGCTCGACCTTGGGCTGTACCAGGACCAGGGGAGGTCCTTTCCAGTCGCGCAGCTGGGTTTCGATTTGGGTTTGCATGACGATCTCGAGGCCGCGAATGTAGGTTGCGGCGAATCCCTGAGTTTCGACTTCCGACCGAAGGACACTGGTGGCGGCCACATTGATCGCCATGATGGGACCCTGTCCCAGTGACGCCGCCATGCGGACGGGCAGGTTTTCGACTACAGCTCCGTCCACATAGGCTCGCCCGTTGATCTCCCGGGGCGGGAAGATGCCCGGCAACGCGCACGACGCAGCAACGGCGTCCGCGACGCGGGCGCTCCTGAGGCCGGGAAGACCCCACATAACCTGCATTCCGGAGTGAAGATCGACCGTATTGATCAGCAGCCGCCGCTGGAGATCGTTGAACGTGATGTTGCCGACCAGCGTGGCGATGAGGGTTTCGAGGGGTTCCCGACGGTAGAGGGCAGGGGCAAGGAGTCTGCGGAACGCTACATCAGCCCGCGCCACCTGGAACACGTCCCGACGCCGGACCAGCCGCGCTCGGGCTTCCATCTGTCGGGCGGGCACTCCAGCAGCCCAGGCCGCTGCAATGAGAGAGCCGATGCTGGATCCGACGACCAGATTTGGTACCAGGTCCCGCTCTTCCAGCGCTCGGAGTACGCCGATGTGGGCGAGCCCTTTCAAGCCACCGCCGCTGAGAACCAACGTAAATGGGCTGTCTGGTATCACACGCC
>DATFFX010000261.1:0-15368 GCA_035249825.1 Gemmatimonadales bacterium
AACGGCCATGCTGGCCCGCCACGGACTGGATTCCACACGCGATCTCCTTCCAGTCGCTCCGGCGCTGCACTACGCGATGGGCGGAGTACAGACTGACCTCGAGGGCCGCACGACCAAGCCGCGGCTGTGGGCCGTTGGCGAAGTGGCTCGCACCGGTGTACACGGTGCCAATCGGCTGGCGTCGAACTCCCTCCTCGAAGGATTGGTGTTTGCTGATCGGGCCGGGCGGGCCCTGGCCAGGACGCTCCGCTCCACCTCTGCCCAGGCGGCCAACCTCCCGGACAGAGTGATGGCGAACACCGGCGCAGACGCCGAGTACGAGTCGGTGAGGGACGAGATGCGCCAGGTAATGACCGCGCATGTTGGTCTCCAGCGCAGCGAGTCCTCCCTGCTCCACGCTGAGCGTGAGCTCCACCGCCTCACGCGCGTCACGCCGCTCGAAGCGTGGCGCACACACAACCAGCTGCTCGTCGCCGGACTGATTACGACAGCAGCCCGCCGTCGGCGCGAAAGCCGTGGAGGGCACCGCCGCACGGACTATCCGCCTGCCTCGTTCCGGCGCGAGGTGGTATGACTGCGACCGCGCTGCAGCTTCCGGTCATCGAGGCTCCTCAGGAGACGCCAGGCCAGGTCGCCGAGCTCCAGGCAGAAATCCGCCGTCTGGCCAAAGCGCGGAAGGCGGTGGTACTCGCGCACAACTACCAGCGGCCTGAAGTACAGGATGTGGCCGATTATGTCGGTGATTCCCTTGGCCTGTCCCGCCAGGCCGCCGCCACCGAAGCAGATGTGATCATCTTCTGCGGCGTGCACTTCATGGCTGAGACCGCCGCGATTCTCTCGCCGCAGAAGCGGGTGCTGCTGCCCGACCTGCGTGCGGGCTGCTCACTCGCTGCAACCATCACCGCTGAAGACGTGCGCCAGTGGCGGTCGAAGTTCCCGGACTACATCGCCGTCGGATACGTGAACACTACCGCAGAAGTCAAAGCCGAACTCGACTACTGTTGCACCAGTGGCAATGTCCTCGATGTCATCGATGCGATACCTGCGGACCGGGGGATTCTATTTCTCCCCGACTTTTTCCTGGGAAGCCACGTGCGCCGAATGCGGCCCGAACGGCGCATCGAGGTGTGGATGGGAGAGTGTCACGTACACAAGGGGATTCGGCCCGACGTGCTCAATGAAGCAAGGGCCGCATACCCGGAAGCTGAGGTCCTGGTGCACCCGGAGTGCGGGTGCGCGGGGCAGCTCATCTACAGCGCTGGGCGGGGCGACATCGATCCGAACGGCCTCCACATCACATCCACCGAAGGCATGGTGCGGGCGGTAACCCAGCGGCCGGCAAAGCAGTTCATTGTCGCGACCGAGACGGGGATCATGCACCGGATGCGTCAGATGGCTCCGGAAAAGCAGTTCATCCCGGCTGATCCGGAAGCGGTCTGCGCCTTCATGAAGACGATTACGCTGACTGGCGTCCGGGACTCGCTCGCCCTGGACCGCTATCACATCACGGTTCCCCCCGATATAGCCAGACGTGCCCGCGGAGCCATAGATCGCATGGTGGCGCTCGGCTAGGGTGCCGGCTCTGAGCTCACGGCGTGACATCGAACGGATCGCCGCAGCGGCGCTGGCCGAGGACGGTCGGGTCGACATCACCAGTGCGCTCACGGTCCCACCCCGGGTGCAGGCTGCCGGAGTGGTTGAGTACCGGAGCGGGGGTGTCCTCTCAGGCGTGCCGTATGCGGACGAGGTGGGACGGTCCTGCGGGTGCAGAATCGAGTGGACTTCTCGCGAGGGCGATGCGGTCTCACCAGGAACGGCGCTCGGCGTGATCCGGGGAGAACTGGCCGATATACTCCGGGCCGAGCGGCCTCTGCTTAATCTGCTGCAACGAGCGTCGGGGATTGCCACCGCTACTCGGGCGTATGTGGATGCGGTTCAAGGCACCCGCTCGCGAATTCTCCACACCAGGAAGACGGCACCGGGGCTGCGTGCCCTGGATCTTGCGGCGGTCCTGGCCGGCGGGGGGCAGGCGCACCGTACTGGTCTCAGCAGTGAAGTCATGGTGAAGGACAATCACTGGTCGGCACTTGCGTCGAGCGGAGTCGGACTGGACAGTGCACTGGCCGAAGGCAGGAGACGGGGGATTACGGCTCTGTACGTCGAGGTGGAATCCCTGGAGCAGTTGGAGCTGGCCTGCGCTGCGGGTGCGACCCGGTTGCTGCTGGACAACCAGTCCCCGGCGACCGTTCGGGCGTGGGGCCAGCTCGCACGGGAGCGTTCGCCCGGCATAGAGATCGAAGCGACCGGAGGGATTTCACTGTCCAACGTGCGGAGTTACGCCGAGGCCGGAGCGGACTTCATCTCCGTAGGCGCACTTACTCACAGCGTGACGGCCGCTGATTTAGCGGTGGAGGTTAGAATGTGAAAAGCAGTGGCCGCAGATGAACGCAGATAAACGAGATTAGCAGGAGCTTTGCCACGGATAGACACAGACAACAACGTCGATAGCTCCGCTACCCGAGCCGCTCACCTTCCAACACCAAGAGCAGGAACTTGGTTCAAAGGCACACCTGCAGGTTTCGAGAACGGTACTTCAGCTCTTAACTGACGCGCGCGGAGCTTCCAGGTTCAAGGAGCGATCCGGCTCCTGGTCCTTGTCATTCGTGGCAAAGCTCTTTTTGATCTCGTCTATCCGCGTTTATCTGCGGCCAATTCGTTTCTGTTGGACCAGCGTCTCCAGGCGAAGTACACCGGTAAACCGAGCAGGATGATCCCGAAAGTGATCCCTGTGTTGACCGGATCAGTCCAAAGTGCGTTCACCATCATGCCTACCGACGCGAGCAAAAACAGGATCGGCACCACTGGATAACCCCAGGTTCGGTACGGTCGGGGCAGATCGGGACGGGTACGCCGCAAGATGAAAACCGCGGCGACCGCCAATGCGTAGAAGGGCCAGATGCCCAGAATGAACTTGTCGGCGAGCTGCTGAAAATCGTTGAGCAGCACGTAGACCACTCCAAGTGCCGTCGCGAGCCAGATCGCCACGGAGGGGCTCCGATAGCGAGGGGAGACTCGGGCAATGCTCTGGAAGAAGAGGCCTCGATCTGCCATCGCGAAGAAAATGCGCGGACCGGTCATCATCGAGCCGTGCAGAGTCCCGAAGCAGGAGACCATCACCACCAGCGAAATGATCGCTCCAGCGTACCGGCCCAGGACCGGGATTCGCTCAGCGGCGGTCGCTGCGATCAGCGGTGACTTGGCCATTTCCGGCAGGGGAACCAGATAGATGTATGCGAGATTGAGCAGGAAATAGATGAGCAGGATGCCGAAGGTGCCGAGTATGAGTGCCATGGGCAGGGTGCGTCCGGGGTTCTTGACCTCGCCCCCCATGAACGAGAGATCTGCCCATCCATCGTAGGTCCACATGATTGCGATGAGGGCGGTACCCATCAGCGAGAGATCGAGGCCGGCTCCCGCAGCAGGATTCAGGTTCTCCCAGCTACCCTGCCCCGCGGTGAAGGCTAGCAGCCCCAGAGCGGCCAACGCCCCATATTTCGCGATTGTGGTGAGATTCATGACTACGGCCGCGCGGCTTACCCCGAGGTAATTCAGCAGCCCCACGGCGAGTACGGCGACCGCCGCGAGAAGACGGACCTGCATGCCCGTCATGGGGATGAAGTAGCCGAGATACTCTGCGAAGATCGTGGCGATGGCACCGAGGGCGGACGCTCTGATTACCGCCAGCTCGGACCAGCCGAAGAGAAAGGCGGGCAGAGGACCGAAAGCTTCGAGAATGTAGGCGAATACGCCGCCCGATCGCGGAAGCGCACCAGCCAACTCTGCTATGGTGAGTGCGCCGAAGAGCGCAATGAGGCCACCGAGCACCCCGGCAAGCAGCACCGGCCCAGGCGTCTGAAGTCGCTCGGCTACACTGGCGGGCACCCGGAAAATGCCGCTCCCTATGGTGGAGCCCACGAGTACAGCGACCGCACTCCAGAGCCCCAGATGCCGGGGTAGGCGTTCACCCCAGGCGTCGCGTTCAGGGAGCATCGCCTAATATATAGCCTCTCGGTACTGGCTATTAGCTATTGGCTACTAGCTATTAGCTTTCCCTACCAATGAAGCCAGCGCAAGCAGACCCGATCCGACTTTTTCGACGCCTGGCATGGGCGGGAGCCGGGCTGGGGTTTGGTCTGATCGTATTGGGTGGCGTCGTGCGCATCACCGGTTCCGGGATGGGCTGCGGCGATCACTGGCCAAGATGCAACGGTGAATGGTTCCCGCCGCTCGACCTCCCGACCATGATCGAGATCGGTCACCGGTGGGCGGCGGCACTGGTGAGCCTCGTCGTGCTCGCGATGGCTGTTGTGGCCTGGACTCGTCACCGGGACGATCGAGCACTCAGGAATCCTGCGACCCTGGCTCTGTCTATCCTGGTGCTCCAGGTGCTGCTCGGCGCCGTCACGGTCAAACTGGCACTCCCCCCCGGCGTGGTCATAATCCACCTGGCCAACGCGATGGTGCTGTTGGCCGTCATTCTGGTGACCGCCCTTCGGGCTACGGCACGACCTCGCCCCGCCACGGCTCACCCAGCTGGGCGCCCGGATGGCCTGGATGACGGGCTCTTCAAGCGACATCGCGGCCATCCCCTGGTTATCGGAACAGCGTCGCTCGGGTTCATCATCGTGCTCTTTGGTGCGCAGGTCGCGAACTTTCATGCCGGTCTCCTTTGCCTCGGATTCCCCCTCTGCAACGGTTCCGTTCTGCCGGCAGCTAACCTGCTCGCGTTTCTGCCCTGGATTCATCGGGTGCTCGCGTTCGGATTCCTGGCCCTCGTGCTGGGACTGGCATTCCACCTGAGCCGCCGTTCCGACGCTGCGAGCCGGCCACTCAGGCGGTCGGTTTTCCTCCTGCTGGCGCTGACGGTACTGCAGGTGGCGGTAGCAGCGGCTATGGTGCTCCAGCTATTGCCTCCCGCGCTCAGGGCCGCCCATCTCCTCGTGGGAACGCTGGTGTGGGCCGCGGTCGTGGTGATGGTGTTCCACTCCGGCCGCACACCCGCCACTCGCCCCCAATCTGTCGCCACTCCAGCGCCCGAGAGAAAGCCGGCATTGCCGGTCAAGCCTTCGGTTTTGGCCGATCTGGTCACCCTTACCAAGCCCAGGATCATATCTCTCCTGCTGGTGACCACCGTTGCACCGATGTTCATTACCCCCGCCGGACTCCCCTCACCATCACTGGTCCTGTGGGTGATACTGGGCGGCTATCTGATGGCAGGTGGGGCGAATGCCATCAACATGTGGTTCGATCGGGACATCGATGACAAGATGAGCCGCACGCGCCTGCGACCTATCCCGGCGGGCCGGATTTCAGCCACGCTCGGCCTGGCATTCGGAATTACGCTGGGGCTGCTGGCCTTCGCGATCTTCTGGTATCGGGTGAATCCGCTCAGCGCGTGGCTGGCCCTGGGCGGGCTCCTCTTCTACGTCTTCATCTACACCATGTGGCTGAAGCGGAGCAGCCCACAGAACATCGTCATAGGGGGAGCGGCGGGGGCGTTTCCTCCGCTCGTGGGATGGGCATCGATGACCGGCCGAGTGGATCTGGCTGCCATCTACCTGTTTGCGATCATCTTCTACTGGACCCCGCCGCATTTCTGGGCTCTGGCCCTCATCAAGCGCGGCGAGTATGCCAGAGCTGGAGTGCCGATGATGCCGGTGGTGCGGGGCGAGGCACGCACCAAGTTCGAGATGCTGGCGTACACGCTGATTTTGTTTCCCCTCACCCTGATGCCGATGTTCTTCGGCGCCATGGGGATCTTCTACGGTGTCGCCGCTGCACTGCTGGGAGCCCGGCTCCTCTGGTACTGCATTCAGCTTATCCGGGAAAAATCAGGTGGGCCGCTCGCCTGGCGCATGTACAAGTACTCCCTTTTGTATCTCGCACTGCTCTTCGTAGCCATGGGTGTTGATCGAGCGCTGCCGTTCGGTCATCGCTCGACGGAGCCGATCCTCATCCTTGACCAGCCCGAGCAGGATCTCGCCACACCCGCCGGTGCCCGACACGGCCACTAAGGGGCGCCGCCTCCCCCCACCAGGGCGCCTGGTTCGGTTATGGCCCCGGGTACGCCGTTACCGGTGGATGTTGGCATTCGCGACGCTCACCCTCGTCCTCAGCGCACTGATCGGTCTCGCGTTTCCAATGGTGGTGCGCTACCTGCTCGACGCCGCATTCGTCGACCGCAATCGGGCCGTGCTCGACCGTATCGCCTTGGGCCTGGTGGCATTGTTCAGCATCCAGGCAGTCCTGAACTACGTGCAGACCTACCTTCTCAGCGCCGTGGGTGAGCGCGTGGTGGCCGGCCTGCGGCAGGAGCTGTTCGCCCGTCTGCTCGTCATGCCTCCCGGTTTTTTCGCCGAGCGGCGCACCGGCGAGCTCACCAGCAGACTCACGACCGATATCGGGTTGCTCCAGGGTGTGCTGAGCCACCAGATCGCCGAATTTTCCCGGCAAGTCCTCGCCCTGGTGGGCGGTATAGTCCTGCTCACCCTCATGCAGCCGCGCCTCACGCTCACTGCGCTGGGTGTGGTGCCTCTGGTGGTGGGATCGGCGCTGTTCTTCGGCCGCCGGCTGCGGCAGATGACCACGGCGGTTCAGGACAAGGTTGCCGATGCTACCGCATCGGCTGAAGAGGCGTTCAGCCAGATCCGCACCGTGCAGAGCTTCGTGCAGGAGCCGGCCGAACGGCAGCGTTATGGAGAACGGATCGGCGAAAGTGTCCGAACGGCACTGGTGCGGGCTCAGATTCGGGGCGTGTTCTTCGGCGTGCTCACCTTTTCGACGTTCGTGGGCATTGTCATTGTGTTGTGGCAGGGCGGCCTCCTCGTTCTCGAGGGGCAGCTCACCCCCGGCGAGCTCGTCCAATTTCTGCTTTATACGATAACCATCGCCGCCGCCATCGGTGCGCTCGCCTCGTTCTTCAGCAGTTATCAGGAGGCGGTGGGGGCCGCGCAGCGGGTGTTCGAGATTCTGGAGACCGACCCTGCGATCACGGATCCTGAATCGCCGGTGGAGTTGCCGGTACCGAGTCGCGGGAGAGTTTCGTTTGAGAAGGTGTCGTTCCGCTACAGCCCCGACCCGGCACTCGCCTGGACGCTCGAGGAGATCGAGTTAACCTGTGCTCCAGGTGAGATCGTGGCCCTGGTTGGCCCCTCAGGGGCAGGCAAGACGACCCTCGTGTCGCTGCTCCCCCGGTTCTGGGACCCCGATCGGGGCCGAGTACTACTCGACGGCATCGACATTCGTTCGCTCAGACTGGCGGATCTACGCAGCGCCATCGGGATAGTGCCCCAGGATCCCGCGCTGTTCAGCGGTACGATCAGGGAAAATATCGCGTACGGCAGGCCCGACGCATCGCCGGCTGATGTAGAGGCGGCTGCGCGTGCGGCACATGCTCACGAGTTCATCGAGCGCCTGCCGGAGCGGTACGAAACCCTGGTCGGGGAACGGGGCATCAAACTGTCGGGAGGTCAGCGGCAGCGGGTGGCGATTGCCCGGGCCATCCTGAAGGATCCCGTCATTCTGATCCTGGATGAGGCTACCAGCAGTCTCGACACCGAGAGCGAGCGGCTCATCGAGGACGCCATGGGCAAGCTCCTGGTCGGCCGAACCACACTGATCATTGCCCACCGGCTCAGCACCGTACGGCGAGCCGACCGCCTGGTGGTGCTGGATCGTGGCCGGATCGTGGAAGAAGGCACCCATGCGGAGCTCCTCTCGCTGGGCGGAGTGTACGCCCGACTCTACCAGCGTCAGTTCCGAGAAGAGGACGCAACCTTGTCCGCAGGCGCTATGGGGCTGGGTTAGATTTCCTACAGATCATGAAACAGCGTACAGTTTTGACGTCTGCAGCTCTGGCCTCGAGCATCGCAGTGGTGGCCTACCTTGGAATCAGAGACAGATCCGAGACCAATGACCCGCCCAGTACCAGGAATTTGTCATCCGCATTACGCCCTGCTATTCCCAGCCGGCTTCCAGCTCACGTCACCTTCAGTGAGCACATAGCCCCGATTGTATACCAGAGCTGTGCGAAGTGTCATCGCAGCGGTGAGGCTGGCCCATTTCCGTTGCTTACGTATGAAGATGTTGCGTCGCGTGCGCAGCTCGTTCGTCATGTCACGAGGACGAGGTACATGCCGCCCTGGCCTGCTGACCCGAATTATCGTCGTTTCGCGGCGCAGAATGTTCTCACAGATCAGCAAATCGCTCTACTCGGCAGGTGGGTTGATCAGGGGGCGCCAGAGGGAGATCGGAGCAAGCTTCCGGAGCTGCCGGAGTTTCCAACAGGCTCTCAGCTCGGCAAGCCCGACATGGTGGTCAGGATGCCAACCCCATACAAAATTCCGGGAGACAATAGCGACAAGTTCGTCAGCATGAAGCTGCCGTTCTCGATGCCCCGTGACACTTTCGTCCGTACCATTGAATTTGTCCCCGGTAACCGAAAGCTGGTCCACCATGTCAACGCCCACCTGGTGACGTACCCGCGTGGGCGGCCCCGTCACCTGCTCCGCGGACCTTGGTTTACGGAGGCAGGCGAGCACAACATGAACGCCCTTGATCAACTCGGGTTGGGGGACACGGTCGCGATTGGGGCTTCGGTGAATCTATCGGTCACTAATTATCTACCGGGCACTCTCCCTACGCTCTACCCTGAAGGGATTGGAGGTTTTCGGGTAAGCCGGGAAGGGGACCTGCTGATGCACCACGTGCATTACGGACCGACGCCAGTGCATCAGGCAGACAGCTCATATTTTAACGTCTTTTTTGCGAGGCATGCACCAAAGCGGCCTACTTACACGCTGCTCCTGGGCACGCTGGGCCGCGCTCCGGTCGTTCCCCCGCTCGTCATCCCGCCGAATACGATCAAGACATTTAGAACGCAGTTCACCTTGCCGGCAGACATTTCAGTGCTGACCATAAACCCCCACATGCATCGCCTGGGATCGACGTTTCTCGCTTACGCCGTCCAGCCCGAGGGTGATACGATTCCTCTTATCCGCATTCCTCGCTGGGATTTTCGGTGGCAGTACTTCTACACGTTCGAGAAAATCCTGAAACTGCGAAAGGGTACTACGGTCCATGCTGAAGCGACCTTCAACAACACTAGCGGTAATCCGAACAACCCCTTCAGCCCACCGAGGGAGGTTCGTGAGCAGGGAGCAAGCATGAAAAGTACCGATGAGATGTTTCAATGCATTATTACTATGATGCCGTATCAGGAAGGTGACGAAAATATCAGGCTGGATCAGCCAAGCCTGCAATGAAGCTTATCAGTTCAGCTGGGAGGCTCTCCCTTCGAGCATGCAGGAATGTGGAGAAACAAGAAGCCCCTACCGATATCGGCAGGGGCTTCTTGTGTTTCCGGTACTGTTGAGCCCGCTCAGGTCACGAGCGTCTCACCGCGACAGCGTCAACTGGAAGACGGGTGGGCTACTCGCAGACCAGTTGACCACCGCAACGTAGTAAGTCCCCGCCGCGAGTACCGACGTTGAGGTTTCCGGAGCATCACCGTCAAAGCCAGCATCGGCAAATGTCCCTACCTCAGTCACCCCATCTGCAGCGAAATAGTAGACACCCATATCCTCGCCTGTAGGCCAGTCAAGCTCTACCGATAGGCTCACCGGGCCAGGCAGCAAGATCTTGTACAGCCGGGCGGGAACCGCACCAAACTGAGTCGGCGCACTGTACCCGAAGCTGCCGGCATCTGTAACAGTGATGCTAGCTCCGACACCCGGCACGGTGATCTCAGGCGCTGTAGTCGGCGTCTCGGTGCCCTCAAGTGGCGTGATCGGCGGAACGACGAGCGGCACTGTGGCAGGCAGCGTGAGCCGGAACTGGGGGGCTGCATCGACGATCACGTTCGAAATACTGGCGTGACCATTCGAGCCGGGCAACGGCGTGATCACGGCCGATTTTCCGTCCGCGGCAATCGACTGAAGAACCGCCTCCAACCCACCCCACGTGAATGCGACTATGCGTGGGATAGTATCGGTCCCCTCCTCGGTTGGCACGAACAACGAATCCCTGCTGAATGTGAACCCAGCGGGCGCCGTCACCGTGATATCCTCGAGAATGTCCGGAGCCACATCAGAGAAGCCTGCCGCCAGACTGTCGATCGCGGGGGAGGTGAGCTTCACCAGCGCGACCTGCGCAACCGTGTCGATAGGTGTCGACAGGATCTGGGGGAACTGTGGCAGAACCGAGGGCACTATGCCGCGAATGGTGATCACCGAGTCCGAGTTCGGCGCCGGCACGAACGATATGCTCGAGCTGTCGGCCGAAACAACGACGTCGGCCGGATTCGTTGCTCCTTGTATAACGATGCCACTGTCGGCCAACACCCCTATGGAGCCGTCCGGCAACAAGGGGACCGGAAGGACCTTTATGCCTGCGGGGAGTGTCAGAGTAACCACCTCACCCAGCGCCGGCGTCGGGTTCGATAGTACCGCGCCGGTCAGATCGGTGAGCGGCGGCGAGGTCACCGTTCCGTTCGAGGTGATGGTGAAGTTCAAGCTCTCGTTGTAGCTCACGGTGGTGTTTGCGATCGAGACGGCGCCCGCCGTGTTGGGACCGGGAACGACCGTAAGAGCGGTGCGGTCGGGAGAGATGCTCACGACATCGCCCGGAGGCCCGCCGGCAAACGTGACCGCAGAGCTGTCGGTAAACAGTGCTCCCGCTGGCGCGGTCAGGGTGATGGTATCTCCCCAGTTGGGAGCCGGGTTGGAGATGCCGATTTCGACCGTGGCCGGAGTGACCCGAACAGGGACCACCAGGCTCTGGCCACCGGCATTGAGCGTAAACGACGTGTTGGCGATGGCCGAAGCGGTTACCTGGAACAGCTCACTGTTGCCGATGCTTACCCCGGCGTTGGTGTGTAGGTGTGCCGTGTCCTGCACGACTGAAATGCCAGGCCCGACATCGGTGATCTCGAAGTCAGCACCGATCTGGTTGCCCTGATCGTCGCGAAGAGAGGCCAGAACAGGCTCGGTTTCGCCGACATCGACGAATACCGTGGTCGGAGTGGCTACGATTCCAGCCGGTTCCCTTAAGTCACTGGTCGGATCACCTGAGCACGACAGGAACCCGGCTGCGACCGCGAGTACGACCGAACCACGCAACAAACGCTTCATAGTAGACACCTCAATGCGGAGGTCTGTTAAGGATGCGTTCCGTATCTTCGACTAAAATCGCTGGCGTGCGCCCGTATCGTCTCGCCGTGCCACACTGAACAGATCGACCCCAAGGAACTCCCCGGCGTCATCAACGGCCTTGCGACCGATCACGTCAGGCCAGGAAGGCACTCCCGGTTCGCGGAGGTCGTTCGAATAGATCAGCTGATACGCACCGAACCCGGTGCGGTCGGCAAAGATGTAGTAGGCTCCCTTGCCCTTGCTGTAACGCCACACCTCGTACGGGGGGGCCCGGCCTTCGTTTTGCCGGCGGAGAATATCGTCCGGGGCGCCATATCGGGCGAACACCCGTCCCCGATCGGAGCGCCAACCGGCTACCGCATTACGGCCACCCTCCTTGTACTCGCGGTTCGCGTAGGCAATAGCCTCATAGAAAGCCTCCCGCCGCTCGTTCCTGGTGGTTCCGGGTGTAGGGTCGCGCTTTTGCCAGAAATGGGTTATAAAGCGCCGCTTGGCCTCGAGACTCAAATCCGATCGCCACGGTGAAAGCTCACCCGCCTCGGCGATGTACAGCAGCGGGGCCTTGGCTTCCTCGAGCTCCGCTGCCGACATCGCCGCAAAGTAGCCCGGATCCGTTACCCGTTCCGCCTGGCGCAACGCCGAATCGCGGGCCAGCGTCTCCTGCAGCCCAGCCATGGAAATGGGAGCCGAACGCTCGATGTTTCGTCCACCCAGCATCAACCTGGCCACCATGGTATAGTCGCCCTCTGGCATCCCTGCGAGGTCGAGCTGACCATGGAGTACGCTGCCGCCGGCATTGACCGTCACCGGAACGTCCGGCGTCTTGATGCTGGGCTTGCCGGCCGAGTCCCTGATTGACACGCTCATCGTACCGGTGCCGCCGGAGTCGGAATAGGCTTCGATCAAGTAAAAGACCTTGGCCCGCAGTGGAGTCAGGCGGACCCGTGCCGCCGCGGTGACCAGGTTATCTCCGGTGCGGAATTCGCCTGGCCGGGGTACGGTATCGTCGGCGGTGGCGAGCCGCATTTCCGGCGCAACCAGCAGATCGGAGGCGCCATCACTGGCGGAGAGGGCCTGGAGATCGATGCCCCCGCTGACTTTCCGTCCGGAGACGGAATCCTCCACCCCGACCTCGAGGCGGTACTTGCCGGGTGCCACCGCGAAGTCCACGATCTCGACAGTGTAGGCGTCGCTGACCGCCCCCTGGGCCCGTGCGCGGTTGCGCCACGACTGCTGGTACAGCGTCAGTCCGGTCGAGTCTACCACCCGCACCGAAACAGTGTAGTTCAGCTGGTCAGACGTTCCGCCGGGGGCGCGGATCATGGAGAATGGAATCTGAACCAACCCTTTGACTCTGGTTCGATCCTGATCCGGCCGATAAAAGCGAACCGCGCGAAGCACGAGCCCGGAATCGTTTTGGGAAACCGTGGTGGCGATCGGAGCGGCCACCATTCCCGCTGTCAGCAATGCAATCGAGATGCTATGCATGAAAACCCTTGCTGGGGGCGGCGCGATCTTCCGCCCGCCCCCCGCATTCAGACTTTACCAGCCTAGAGTGACACTGAAGAAGTTGGTCGATCCGAGAACGCCCAGGTACTTCCAGGCGTAATCGAAGCCAACGTTGAAGTTCCCGGTTCCATAGTTGAGCCCGCCGCCGAGTGCCAGACCCTGAAGGTTCTCCTCATCGCTCAGCGCCGTGGTGGCCGGATCTACTGGATCGAGATTGTTGGCGGCCGCGTAGCTATAGCTGCCGCGAAGCGCAAAGCCGAACGGTGAGCCACCCAGCCGCTGCGACATCCACTCGCCACCGGCGGAGAAGCCGGCCGCGTTGTTGTTCGGCTGATTGAAGTCCGACAGCAGCGTGAGACGGTTGTTATCACCCGCGATCAGATCGTAGGCCAAACCCACCCGGAAGATGGTCGGGAGTGGAAAGTCCTTGGTTCTGAACTCCGCGGGCTGAGGGTTCTGAGGAACCGGAGCCTCGCCCGGGATGGAGTCCCGGGGCGCGTCGGTCTCGATGGCGCTTCCACTGTAGGAAAGGTTTGTTCCCAGATTGGACACCACGAACGAGAATCGAATCGGGTGACCGCTGAGCTGAGCGTGGAAGTTGGTGCCGAAGTCCACCGCGAACGCCTGCCCCGACGCCTCGCCCAGATTATCGAATACACCCTTGGCCGTGACGCCAGCCGAGAAGCGATCGGAGAAATTCTGTGCGAACGTCAGGCCCGCTACTGTCTGACTGACCGAGTACACCGAGCCGGTTCCATCCGGCTGTTCCGCCGTGTAAACCGGCTGATCCTTGAAGCCGAACGTTCCCACCTGAATACCGACTGAGCGGGAGCCGCCGGAGAACGGAAATGCGATGCCGCCCCAACTATATCGGGTATCGGCGACGTAGTCGTAGGTACCGACCATTGCCCCGGCCCGCGGCATCAGGGCGATGCCGGCCGGGTTGTAGTAGAGCGCGCTTACGTCACTGGCGATAGCGGCGAACGCGGTGCCCAGCGCCGTGCCGCGAGCCCCTGCTCCGAAGAGCAGGAACTCCGCCGCCGTGGTGCCGTACGGCGTGTTGTCCTGGTTGATCTGGTCATCGGTCTGCGCAGCAGACACGGCGGGCAAACCGCCTAGCAGCGCCGCCACGAGGGCCAGGTTCCGTGCAGAGAAATGACTCATAGCTTCCCATCTCCTGGATGCGGAGGGGCAGGCGGGATGCCTGCCCCGTCCCGTGGGGTACTACTGGGCGAAGTTGACCACCGTAAACCGGCCGACCCGACGGGCGCCGCCCGATTCGATATGATAGAAGTACACCCCGCTCGCCACGACCTGGTTGTTGCGGTTGCGCACATTCCAATCCGTGCTTCCGCCCAGTGTGGTCGAGTTGTGCTCGAGCATGGAAACCAGCACGCCGCTCGAGGAGTAGATGCGGATAATCGCCTGCGCCGGCAGGTTCACGAACTTGATGACCTTGGTGTCCGTGGTCTGCTCGAACTCATTGGTGACGTAATAGGGATCCGGCACCGTGTGAACCCGCTCCAGATCGGTCTCGGTGGCCGCCACGACCTGGTTCACCAGCTCGTAATCCACCTGGAGTGTCACACCGGTGGCGGTGAGCGGCCGCCCCCCGCCAGGACGCGCGGTATAGGTGTATGGCCCCTCGTCACCGGCCGCACCCTGACCACCGCGGATCGACCCGACGTAGCTCCGCATGGACCAGACTGTACCTGCAGGCGGCAGAGCTCCGCCGGTCAGCTCGAACACGGTGTAAGTCCCCGGCAGCCACAGGATGAACCCAGCGCCTGGTAGCGGCGTCGCGGTAGCTGCATTGGCGGTCGTCCCGTTATAGACGGCGACCGGACCCGGAATCGCGGTCTGGCTCAGGACATATGCTGGGCCTTCCGCACAGGGAATTACCCCCGCGGACCCACCCACGGACGGGAAGGTGTTCCACGGCGCCACGCAGCCCATGTCGCTGGCCGTCAGTACGCCGGGCTGGCCGTCACTCGATAAGCCGGCTGCTCCTGCGACGGTGTTGAGCACCCCATAGCTGCTTCCGATCGTGGGGCTGAACGGCACCGCCAGGTTGTGGGTCACGTCGATTACGGAATCGATCAGACCTCCGGCACCCCAGTAGACGTTGAAGTCCGCCGCCCTCTGAACGCCGCCCATCGCCCCCTCGACTTGCCGGTAGAGGTTCTGCAGGGTCCAGTAGGAGTGCGGGATGTGAATGGTGCTGACCCCGGTCAATCCTCCGGCGTTATTGAAGCCGGTTGTAATCGATCCCGTATTGGTAACCGGGTGGGGAGCTTGCGGGTCGTCCACGGTTTCGTTGGTCTGCGGGGAGGGACCGTCGAACCACCGCTGACCATTGTAATCGCAGCCGGTGACGCCCAGCGTCGCACTGGCAGTGAACCCGGAGGCCGCATTGACGCAGCCGCGACCCCAGGAGTTGGTGTAGTAGTTGCCGCGCAGATTCATCAGGATCCTGGCGGTCAACTTGAACTGGTCACTCCCCCCGAAGCGCTGCGCCAGCGCCGGATCGGGCGTAATCGCCGAGAAGTAGGTGAAGTTCGATGCCGTGAGGCTGGTCTGGTCCTGCACGATCGGCAGCGACACCTGCGCCACGTCGGCGCCGGAGACGCCAGTCAAGTAGTAGGTGTT